>JBOGMR010000882.1:0-4536 GCA_050746825.1 Bryobacteraceae bacterium
GCTTGGCGAGCGGCTGGTGACCATGCACCAGGACGTGACCAGCCGCGGGCGCCTGATCGATCTCATCAAGAAGTTCAATCTGTATCCCAAAGAGCAGGCCAAGCGCCCGCTCGAAGACATCGTCGAGGACATGCGGCCGAAGATCCGCATCTCGGCTCTCGACATCAATCCCGCGCAGCAGAAGAATCTGGGTTCCGCCTTTCAGATCTCGTTCGCCTATGACAATCGTCAGGACTCCTACAAGGTAGTCAACGAAATCGTAGGCATGTTTACGAGCCAGAACGTGATGGACCGGCGGGCCAAGTCCCGCGTCACAACCGACTTTCTGAATGAAGAAGTGAAGGTGGCGAAAGCCGAGCTGGATCGGATTGAGAATGCTCTGACGCAATTCAAGCTGAAGAACGCCGGTAGCCTTCCGGATGAGCTGCAGATCAACCTGGGAACGCAGCGTTCGTACGAATCTCAACTCCAGAGCGCGCGGGACCAGCTTAGCCGGCTGCAAGCCGATAAGCTGATGCATGAAACGACGATCCAGAATTTCAAGAACCAGCTCAACACGCTGGTCACCACGACGGAGGTCGAGACAGCGACGCAGGCCCGGAACGACCGCCTGATGGAGATGGAGCGCGAAGTGCAAAACCTCGAGACGCGGATCGCGGTGATGAGGGAGAGCTTCCGCGCCGAGCACCCGACCATGATGGCCGCGGTGACCCGCCTCGAAACGGCCAAGAGGGAGCGGGACAGGCTGGCGGTGCTCGACGAGAAAAACCGGCAGCAGGCGGCTCCGGTCACGCGAAAGATTCTCAATCCGAACGCAGTGGCCCGGCAGACCGAGCTCGAAGGTCAGATCAAGACCGCGCAGGCGCGGATGCACGCCGTCGAGATGGAGGTCGCGGAACGCATCAGGAACGAGAAGCAGATCAACGAGTCGCTCAAGACGGTCAACGCGCGGATTCAGGCCAATCCGCTCATGCAGGGTGAATACGTCAGACTGAGCCGCGATTTTAACCTGGCGAAGACCAATTACGATGGTCTAACGTCCAAGAAGTCATCGGCCGAAGTGGCCAATCGTCTCGAGGATCGCAGCGCAGGCGAGAACCTGGAGGTGCTCGACCCGGCATCGGTGCCGGTCAAGCCGTCCGAGCCCAACCGCTGGTTGATTGTCGGCGGCGGCGTCGGTATCGGTCTGGTGCTGGGGCTGTTCTTCGCGGGCGCCCAGGAAGTCAAGGACACCACGCTGAAGAATTTGAAAGACTGCCGCGCCTATACGAATCAGATGATTCTCAGCAGCATACCGCTGCTCGAGAACGCGCTGCTGGTGCGGCGCACCCGCCGCCTGCGATGGCTGGCCTGGTCGAGCGCGATGATCGTTGGAGTGATCGCGATGTCGACCTCGGTGTACTACTATTACTGGGGCCGGGGCGCCTAGTTTCGGGGGATTTGCATGAGTCGTGTATTTGATGCGATGCGGCGTTCCGGCCAGATGCCGGACGTCGAGAGCGGGCCAGTGCCTGACGCGGGGCCCGGGCCCGGCGCAGAGGGTTTGAATGGGGGCCGAGTGGCGACCGCGGCGCCATCCCGCCTGACCGGGATCCTGGATAAGTTGTCCGAGGTGCCGTTCAATCCGGCGCCCGAGTCCCACCTGATCGACCTGTCACGGCCGATGCAGACACCCAGCGAGGAATTCCGCAGCCTGCGCACCAAGCTGAACTATATGCAGACGGTGTCGCCGATCCACAACATCGTCGTGACCAGCGCTTCGCCGGCCGAGGGAAAATCATTTACGACGCTGAACCTCGCGCTGGCGGAGTCGCACCTGGTGGAAAACACGGTTCTGTGCGCCGACTTCGATTTGCGGCGCCCCACGCTCCACAATCTGCTTCAGGTGGAGCGGTCTCCGGGTGTGTCCGATTATCTGTCGGGGCAAGCCGGTCTCGATCAGTGCATCCGAAAAATCGCCGGGACGAATCTTTACTTCATTCCGGCCGGCACGCCCGTGAAGAATCCGCTCGAGCTGCTGAATCTGCGCGAAGCCAAGAGCCTGTTCGAGGAGTTTCCGAGCGTCTTCAATTGGACGTTCTGCGACTCGCCGCCGCTGTTGTTCTCCGCGGATGCGAATCTGCTGTCAACCTACGCCGACGGCACGATCATTGTGGTTCGTATCGGCGCGACAACGATCGACACCATCACGCGCGCGGTGCAGGCGCTGAGCGAGAACAATGTGCTCGGCGTGGTGGCAAACGGGGCGCGCGCGGGCGAACTATACAGCAAGTACACGTACTACTATTCGCGTAAGGAAGAGTAGGGAGCGGAAGCGCTCGGCACCGTCGCGCGTAGCCTGTCACCTTCCCATCCAGCCGCCATCGACAACCAGGATGGAGCCGCTGACGTAGTCGGAGGCGCGCGACGCGAGAAATACCACTGCGCCTTTGAAGTCGTCGGGTTCGCCCCAGCGGCCCGCAGGGATGCGCGCGAGAATTGCGGGATTGCGCACCGGATCGGCTCGTAGCGCGGAGGTGTTGTCGGTGCTGATGTAGCCCGGAGCGATCGCGTTCACCTGCACGTTCTTCGGCGCCCACTCGTTCGCGAGAGCTTTGGTTAATTGGCCGATCGCGCCTTTGCTCGCGGCGTAGCCTGGCACGGTGATGCCGCCCTGGAAGGTGAGCAGCGAGGCGGTGAAGATAATCTTGCCGGAGCCGCGCCCGGCCATGCGCTTGCCGATTTCACGGCTGATGACGAATTGGGCGCTGAGATTCGTCTCGATCACTTCGTCCCAATATTCGTCGGGATGTTCGGACGCCGGTTTGCGCAGGATGGTTCCGGCGTTGTTCACGAGAATATCGGGCGCCGCGCCGTCCGCCGAGAGGCGATCGAGGAACGCGTACACCGCCTTGCGGTCGCCGAAGTTGCAAGCATAGCCGTGGAAGGTACGGCCGAGCGCGCGGACTTCGCTTTCGATTTCGCTGCCTTCCGATTCCAGGCTGCGGCTGACGCCGACGATGTCCGCCCCCGCTTCGGCCAGCGCGATCGCCATGGCTTTGCCGATTCCGCGCCGGCAACCGGTGACGAGCGCCGTCTTGCCGTCGAGCCGGAACAGATCCAGAACGCTCACTCGGAGCACCTCACCAGAATTTTCATCACCTTGCCGCCGCGTTCCATCTGGCGGAATCCGGACTCGAGATCTTCGAGCGGCAGCACCGTCGTGACCAGACGATCGAGCGGCAGCGCGCCGGAGACGGCGAGGCGGATCGCGGCCTCGAAATCCTCGGGCTCATAGACTCTTGCGCCGCACAGCCGCAACTCGCGCCAGAAGAATCGGAACAGATCCACTTTCGGCGGCTCCGGAAAAATCGCCACGACGACGATGCGTCCGCGCGTACGCGGGAGCTTGGTCATCATCCCGGCGCCGGCCGGCGAGCTGGAGACTTCGAACACGACATCGGCGCCTGCCCCTCCGGTTTGATCGTTGACCAGCGCAACCAGGTCCGTCTGACGAGCATCGACCGCTTCGAGACCGAGCTCGGCTGCGAGCCGGATGCGAAAGGGATTCACTTCCGACAGCACCACGCGCGCTCCGAGGTTCCGCGCGACCAGTCCGATGAGCATACCGATCGGCCCGGCGCCCTGGACAACTACGTACTCTCCCGCGGCGACCTGGCCCAGCCGCACGTCGTGCGAAGCCACCGCCAGCGGCTCGATCATGGCGCCCTGCGCGAAGGTCAGCGACGCCGGCAGCCGGTGCAGGGTGTGCGCGGGAACGGTCCACAGTCCTTGCAGCGCGCCCGGCGCGTCAATCCCGATGAACTTCAACTTCTGGCAGATGTGATGGTGGCCGGCTTTGCAGGCGGGGCAGGCACCGCATGGATCGAGCGGCCTTACGGTGACGCGATCGCCCGCCGAGAAGCCCTCGACGCCGCCGCCGATCGTCTCGATCGCGCCCGACATTTCGTGTCCCAGCACCTGCGGGAACGTGACACGGTAGTCCATCTTGCCGTGAAATACATGCAGATCGGTTCCGCAGATGCCGCAGTGGGAAACCCGAATCTGCACCTGGCCTGGCGCGGGCGCGACGGGCGTACACTCGCCGACGCGGATTCGCTCGTTGCCTTCATAGAACGCTGCTTTCAAAAAAACCTCCGTGGAAATCGGATCTTACCACGCGCTTGCCGAGATGCGACAATGACCATCAGCGGATCCGCCTACCAGGGTCGCCAACGTGTTCGGGGAGGGTGTGGAGAACTCCACGAGGTCAGTATCTGGCTGACCTGGGGTTGAGAAAGAGTCCACGTCACCCTTGCTATCCACCACCTCAAGGTGCGCGACATAAGAGTAGTCGCACGGCGGATCGGTCCGAGGCGCGACCTGTAACTGAGCCGCGAGCGTGAGCGAGTGGTTGGCGCGCCTCACGGCACGTCCCCCAGGAAAACCGCCAGAGGCTTGCCTTGCTCCTCGACCACATAGCGGATCGCCTCACGAACATCCTGATCCTTCCACAGCCATCGCGTGCTTCCGTGACGTGCCCATCGCCTCCGGCCT
>JBOGMR010000883.1:0-7682 GCA_050746825.1 Bryobacteraceae bacterium
GCATGAACTCGCACGCGAACGCGTAGCTGCGGTCCAGCACTGGGGACCGCCGGTCAGCCGCGGCATATGGTTGGATCGCGAGTCGTTTCATTCAGATGCGCGCCGGGCGAAACAACCGTCATCGTATGAGACGTGGCGAATCGCGTGCGTCGCAGATCGGCACATGAACACGCGCCGCGACTGTTTTTCACGCACGCAGAGAGCGTCCCGCTTCATTACCGCTTTGCTGACGCTCTGGATTGCGGGAATCCAAATGGTCTCGGGCGTCGAGCCGGGCAAGCCGTCAGTGACCGCGCTCATCGCGACTGCGAACCGGGCGGTTGGGGCGCGCAATCCCGACGTGTCGATGCGCAATCCGGATTTTCTGGCGGAAAAGTTTCTCGGACCCGAGGAGCGAGCCATCCTCGGGAAATGGTCTCCAGAACGCGCTCAAGCATTGGGCATGGACTTTGAGCGCGCATCACAGGCATTTGGGAGTATTCCCGCAGGCGTCGCCAGAACGCGCTTCTTTGACGCCATGTTCCTCGACGCGGTCAGAGATGGCGCTCGCCAGATTGTCGATTTGGGGGCGGGACTCGATAGCCGTGCGTATCGTTTCCAGGACAGGCTGAGCGGTCTCAAAGTCTTCGAGGTCGATTTTCCACCGATGCAGGAATACAAGAAGCGGCGCGTGCGAGAGATTCTGGGCGCGCTACCCGGCCACGTAGTTTACGTTCCCATCGACTTCACCAAGGAAGATCTGGGAACCGTCCTGAAGCGCGGGGGGTATCGGCCCGACCTCAAGACGTTCTTCGTATGGGAAGCGGTCACGATGTATCTCCCCGAGGAAGCCGTGAGCGCCACCCTACGATTCGTGGC
The DNA here is from genome assembly GCA_050746825.1 of Bryobacteraceae bacterium. Taxonomy (GTDB): domain Bacteria; phylum Acidobacteriota; class Terriglobia; order Bryobacterales; family Bryobacteraceae; genus JBOGMR01. Next base: position 859 of record JBOGMR010000883.1, read on the forward strand.
GCAGAACTCGGCTCCGGGCAGCCTCATCGCCCTTAACTATTCACTTCGTGGCACCCACGACACAGGAACTGCCAAGCGCTTCGAGGGTTATGGAGAGCCGCTCCTGTACGGGTTCCCGTCGGAACGAACGAAAGAGTTTCTTGCCGAGCAGGGCTTGCAAATGGAGTTGGATCTGGGGCCGGAGGAAATGACCAAGCGTTACCTCACGAGGCCAGGCGGGTCTGTATTCGGACGCGCGTCGACAGCGCGGTATTGCACTGCGGTCGTGCCGGCCCGGTCCGCGCAGCCCCGTGCCGCCGGCGGCCTCCCCGTCGCACGTCCCGAGGAAATCGGCATGTCATCTGAGCGGCTCGGTCGCGTTCGTGCGATGATCCAACGCTACATCGATCGCGAACAGATCGCCGGTGCCGTGTCCCTCATCGCGCGCCGCGGCCGCGTCGTTCATTTCGAAGCGCAAGGCTTCATGGACCTGGAATCTCGCAAGCCGATGCAGAAGGACACGGTCTTCGCACTTGCATCCATGACGAAACCGATTACTTCGACCGCGATCATGATGCTTCTCGAAGAGGGCCGTTTTCAGTTGAACGATCCGGTTTCCCGCCTCATTCCTGAATTCAAGAAGGCGAGAGTTGCAGGCGCGCGCGCACCCGGAGAACGCGCCGAATCCCCCCTTCAGACCGCCCCCGCCAGTTTCGAGATCACGATTCGCCATCTTCTTACACACACCTCCGGACTCCCGGGCGCCGGCGACCTGCCGAGCGTTACTCGACCGGGCAGCCTGGCCTCCTGGATTGCGCACCTCGCCTCGCTACCTTTGGGATTTGAGCCGGGCGCCGCCTGGAATTATGGGCAAAGCACGTTGGTGCTGGGCCGCCTGGTCGAAGCAGCGAGCGGAATGCCACTGGACCGGTTCTTTGAGGAGCGCATCTTCCGCCCGCTTGGCATGACGGACACTTACTTGTTCCCGCCGGAACCCGTCCTCGCGCGTGTGGCCACGCGTTACCGGCCTAAGACGCCTGCTGGCGGCCTTGAGCCACGACCGCGGCCCGCACTCAATACAAATTTCCCGAACGGCTCTACTGGCCTGCGGTCCACGGCCGCGGATTATTTTCGGTTCTGTCAGATGTCGCTCAACGGCGGCCATCTGAATGACATCCGGCTGCTCAGCCGCAAGTCGATCGAGGCAATGACGATCAACCAGATCGGCGATCTCAAAGCTAAACCCATCGTGCGGAGCGGCGAGGAAGTCCTGGCTCTGCCGCCGGGCGTCCGTTTCGGTCTCGGTTACGGCGTTCTCACCGATCTGGGCGCGTGGGGAGAACTGGGCTCAGTGGGTAGCTACTGGTGGGCTGGTTCGGACGGCACCATGTTCTGGGTCGACCCCAGGGAGCAGATGATCGGGATTCTGATGTTTCAGCTCTCGCCTCACAGGCATCTCGGCATCCGCCAGGAGTTCCGCACCCTGGCGACAGCGGCCATCGTGGACTAACGCAGGAACGGAGGCATGCATTGATGACCAGACAATTTGCGCTTCGCGCCCTGTTGCGGATTCTCGCGCCCGTCCTATTTGTTTCTCCGGCGGCGTCCGCGGAAATTGACTTGCCCGTCGCCAGGCCCGAAGAAGTGGGCATGTCCTCGCAGCGGCTTGGTCGCGTTCGTGCCATGATCCAACGCTACATCGACCGGGAGCAGATCGCTGGCGCCGTTACGCTCATTGCCCGCAAGGGCAGCGTCGTTCACTTCGAAGCCCAGGGCTTCATGGACCTCGAATCGCGCAAACCGATGCAGAAGGACGCCCTCTTCCGCGTCGCCTCGATGACCAAGCCCGTCACTTCGGTGGCGGCGATGATGCTGCTCGAGGAGGGCCATTTTCAATTGAACGATGCCGTGTCCCGATTCATTCCGGAGTTTAAGACCTCGAAAGTGGCGCTGCCGCAGATCGTTCCGGCAGACCGCGAGGTCACGATTCGCGATTTGTTGACTCACACCACGGGACTGCCGGGCGCGCGTGATCTCCCGAACGTCCCTCGCGACAGCCTGAGCTCGTACGTCGCCTATCTGGCCAAACTTCCGCTAGAATTCCAGCCGGGCGCAGCGTGGAACTACGGGCAGTCCACGATGGTGCTCGGCCGCGTCGTCGAAGTCGCGAGCGGAATGCCTCTCGACCGCTTCTTCGAGGAGCGCATCTTCCGGCCGCTCGGCATGACCGACAGTCACCTTTTCCTGCCTGATTCAAAAGCTGCACGGCGTGCCACGACCTATGCGCCAAAGACACCGGCCGGTGGACTTCAGCCCTATACGTTCCCTCGCCCGCGTCCGGCAAACACGCGGTTCCCCAACGGCAGCGCCGGTTTGGTTTCGACAGCAGCGGATTATTTCCGGTTTTGCCAGATGTCGCTCAGCGGCGGCCGGTTCGGAGGCGCGAGGCTCCTCAGCCGCAAGTCCGTTGAAGCAATGACAGTCAATCAAATTGGAAATCTCGAGGCGAAGGCCGTTGAAGTTGGAGAAGAAGAGGTGCGGCCGTTAGGTCCGGGAATCCGGTTCGGCCTCGGTTACGGAGTGGTCGCCGATCCAGCAGCCGCGGGAACACTGCTCAGCGCGGGCGCCTATTGGTGGGGCGGAGCGCAGGGCACCACGTTCTTTGTCGATCCGAAGGAACAGATGATCGGCGTCGTGATGATTCAGCTCCAGCCGAACAGACATCTTAACCTGCGCCGCAACTTTTGGAGCCTGGCTGCACAGGCGATTGTGGATTAGAGGAAAGGTGGTACAGCGTTGGCCAAACAACTTGCGTTTCGCTGGCAGTTACTGATTCTTGCTTTCGGAGCGTCGTCCTTATGGGCGGTCGAGCCGGGGAAGCCCTCAACTACCTCCCTCATCGTCGCCTGCCATCGCGCGGTTCTGTCGAAGCATACTGACCCGCTTTTGCGCAACCCCGACCATCTGGCCCTGAAATTCCTGGGGCCCGAAGAGAGGGCGCTGCTGAGCAACAACACGTGTTCGAAGGCGTTGGACATGGATGCTCAGAGTGGTATGGAAACCTTGCCGGGAAGGGGGCTGACTGTGTTACTGCGGACTCGTCATATCGACTCGGCCTTCGATGAAAGTCTGCGAAATGGCGTGCAGCAAGTGGTGATTCTCGGGGCCGGCCTGGACAGCCGCGCTTACCGTTACCGGGACCGGCTCAGTGGCATTCGCCTCTTTGAGGTCGATTTCCCTCCTACCCAGGAGTACAAGAAGAAGCGTGTTCGCGAGATCTTCGGCTCGCTTCCGCGGCACGTTAGGTATGTACCGATCGACTTCACGAAGCAGGACCTCGCCACTGTGCTTGCCAAGGCCGGCTACAACCCGGCGAAGAAAACATTCTTCGTCTGGGAAGGCGTCACGATGTACATCCCGGAGGAAGCCGTATCGGCCACTTTGCAATTTGTGGTTCGGAAATCGGCGCCCGGAAGCACGATCGTGTTCGACTACTTACCGCGGTCGATCCTCTCTGACGAAAATGCGAAGAAAGCACTGGCACGCCTGGCAGCCATAGGTGAGCCGTGGATCTTCGGAATCCCGGACGACGATCGCGAAGGTCTCATTCTCCGGCAAGGCCTCAGACGCGTTTCCGACTTAAGCAAAGAAGACTTGGCTGCGCGATATCTCAGGAAACCGGATGGGACGGTCTACCCGGTCGAGGGTCTGCCACTCCGCATCGCAATCGGTGTCGTTCCTGGCAGGGAGCGCAAGTGAAGATCACGTGGACCGCACCTCGGGAGACACGGGAGGCTGATTGCAAAAGGTATCGCTAGCTTGTCTCGTGACTGCGCTGCTCATAGATGCGCAGTCGCCGCCGGCACCCGCCGCTGATCAGCCGTCGGTGGCATCACTCCGCCTTGCTGTCGACCGCCATCTCGCAGCGTGGAACACACGGGACCCGGCAGCTATTGTGGCATTCGAACGGAACCTGGTGGAATTCGGCCGCGGAAGCCGGAAGCCCGATTACTGGCGCGACCTTTCGGAACAGGAACTACGGCGACGCGTCCAGGAAGCGCTGGCGAGGCGCCCATCCTATGAGTTCACTCCGAAGGGTTTGGAAGTGTCTGTCATCGGATCTACCGGCTTAGTCTGGGGCCTCTACAACGTGAACGAGACCCGCGTAGACGGATCGAAGAGGAGCTTCCAGGGCCGCTTCACCGCGACTTATGTTTTCACCGGCGGGAGGTGGGTCGCTGTATTGAGCCACCGCTCTCCGATGCCCGAACCGTAAGCCCCTATGACAAAGGCTCTATATATCTTCGCTGCGGCTTCCATTCTTCAAGCTCAGAGCTGGAATCCGGAAATTCCTAAAACCTGGGATGACGAGGCGGTGCAATCGCTGGAGCTGCCGCTGGCGGGACTTGGAAAACCGGCCACGCACGTCTCATCCGAATACTACTACCGCATCCCTGTGCGCAAGATTTACAAGACCTATCCGATCGATGACACCGGCAGAGAGCCGGCGGCTTACCTGGAATGGTTGAAGCAGCAGGAGCCGGAAGTCGTCTTCGATCCTTCGAAGCTCAAAACAGAGGCGGACTGGATTCGCGCGGGCCAACTGGTGTGGCAATCCGTCATCACGCCCGCCGAGGGTCCACTCGCCGTGTCCGCACCCGCTCCCCGCCGGCGCGAACGGCGTTATGTGATTAGGACCAAGGGCCGAGTGGAAAACGGCGATTCCACCTGCGCCGAGTGCCATGTCCGCTATCTCGCGGATGGAACCAGCGTGATCGGAGCCCAGGGGAAATCGTGGGAGGGACGTGGCCCGGGGTTGCGGAAAGTGTTCGCCGACCCCAAACTGGCGAATCACGATGCAGTCAACCCGTTTCGGAACCACAGCGTTCCGTGGCTTTCTCCCGATCCGCTGGAGCCGCTAAAGAATCCCACACCGGACGTGATGGGACCGGTGATCGATGAATGGGTCGCCGGAACCTTCCCTCGGCCGGGGACGAGTCCTTTGTTTCCTCCCGTGGTCCCGGATCTGATCGGGATAAGGGACCGCAAATACTTCGACGCAACCGGGCTCATCCGGCATCGGTCGATCGGCGATCTGATGCGGTATGCAGCGTTGGTGACCGGCATTGAGCGTCTGGCACGATACGACGGGTTCCGGTTCTATGGCGAATTACCGGACCCAACGACGCTGGAGCGCTTCAGTGACGAGCAGCTTTACGCCCTGGCGCTTTACGTCTACTCGCTCAAGCCGCCGGAGAATCCGAACAAGTTCGACGCCGGCGCCGCGCGTGGCCAGGAGATCTTCGAACGCGAAGGCTGCGCCGCCTGCCACACGCCGCCCCTCTACACCAATAACATGCTCACGCCCGTGGAGGGATTCAAAGTTCCTGAGGAACACAGGAAACAGTTTGCGGTTTTGCCTGTTGTGGTTGGTACCGACACGCGCCTTGCGCTGCAGACTCGCAAGGGCACGGGCTACTACCGCGTGCCGTCGCTCAAGGGCGTCTGGTATCGCGCGCCGTTCGAACATAGCGGATCGGTGGCGACGCTCGAAGACTGGTTCGACCCGAACCGCCTGCGGGACGATTACGTGCCGACCGGATTCAAGGGATTCGGCGTCAAGACGCGCGCCGTCAAGGGCCACGAGTTTGGACTGAAGCTGAACGCCGACGACAAGCAGGCCCTGATCGCGTTCCTGAAAGCGCTGTGAAAGAGAGGTGAACGTGTTCCGAGGTTTGTGGATTATTGTGGCCGCTGGCTTGCTTCACGCCCAGGCGTGGAAGCCGGTAATTCCCAAGACCTGGGAGGCGGCCGCGCTAGCCGGCCTCCATGTGCCGCTGGCGCATGCGCCCGCGACGCCCACACACGTGGCGACGGAGTATTATTACCGCATTCCCGTCCGGACGCTCTACCAGAGCTATCCTGTCTATCATCCAGACAGAGAACCGCCCGGCTACCTGGAAAAGCTTGGCCAACAAGAGCCGGAAGCTTTCGACGCCGCCCGGCTGAAGACGCAAGCAGACTGGGTCAAAGCCGGGGAGCTTGTGTTCCTGTCGCCGTTAGGATATAGCCCGCTCGATATCCTGCCAATCGCCGCGATCCGTGCGGGGCGTGTTCCGGTCACGGCAGAGGGCATCGTGGGGTTTTCCCGATACGTTGTACGCAAGAAGGGACAGGTCGAGTGGGGAGTCGCCGGCTGCGGATTTTGTCACACGCGGGTTTTGCCAGATCGGCCGGTGATTCAGGGCGCTCAAGGAAACGTCCCAACCGCAGGACTGCTCGAACTCCCCGGTGGTGGAACCCGCTGGCTCGCTCCGTGGCTCCGGCCAGATCCCAATGAGCCAATCGCCGCGCTTTCGGTGCAAGAACGGACTGCCCTGAGGCGCGCAGCCATGCCCGCTGGTGTACAGGCGCGCCATTCCGGACTGGTCTACCCCGTCGCTACATCAGATCTCATCGGCGTCAAGGACAGAAGATACTTCGACAGAACTGGGTTCATTCGCCACCGGACAATCGGCGACCTGATGCGTTACGCGGCCTTGGTGACTGGAATGGATGTAATGGATCGGTTCGGCGACTACGAAAAGCCGGCGTTGCCGGACTCGGCCACACTATCCCGCTACAGCGACGAACAGCTCTACGCACTGGCATTGTATCTTTACTCACTTCAGCCGCCGCCGAATCCGAACAAGCCGGATGCTCTGTCCGCGCGCGGCAAAACTGTTTTTGAACGCGAGGGCTGCGCAGGGTGCCACACACCTCCTCTCTATACCAACAACACTCTAACTCCGGCCCAAGGGTTCACGGTGCCTGAAGACCACCAGACGAAGTTCAATGTCATGCCC
>JBOGMR010000884.1:0-4580 GCA_050746825.1 Bryobacteraceae bacterium
CCACTAAGGTCACTCCGGTCAGCGACGGCCGGACGTAATTTTCCGGGCGCATTGGAAAGTAGATCACCGGGCGCGCTTCTTCCAAAGCGAAGTACAACTTCGCGTTCGCCACCACTCCCACAATCTCGAACGTCTGGCTGGCGATCTCGATCCGCCGGCCCACTGGACTGTCGCCGGGCGTGCTTCCGGCCAACGATTCGCGCACGACTCGTTCGCTCACGATGACCGCGGTCGCCCCGCTCACCTCGTCTTCCCTGCGAAACTCGCGGCCGGCGAGAAGGGGAATGCCGAGCGTACTGAAGTAGTCTTTCCCGATGACGAGCTTGTCGGCGTTGCCAATGGCGCGGGTGCTTCCAGGTTCCGCTGCCGCGGCAAACGTGATCGAAGGCGGCGGCGCAGACATCGGTTGTGTACCGGTCACAGCCGCGGCAGTAACGGAAGGAAGCCGCTTGACGCGTTCGAGCAGAGTTCCGAAGAACGCCACAGCACGCTCAGCCGAATAGCCGTCGCGCACGGGGTCCACAGCGATCACATGAAGGTTCCTCGGGTTGAACCCGACTTCAACACCGAGGCTTCTCTGGTAGCCGATGGTAAGAACGGCCGTGAGCAGCAGCAGCGTGAGCGAGCCCGCGACCTGCGAAAGCACCAGCAGGTTGCGCACACTCCAGCGCCCGTACTTCCTGAATTGCACCGCGCCGCCATTCTTCAGTGCCGGCGTCAGATCGGCCCGCGTGGCTTGAAAGGCAGGCATCAATCCGAACGCCAGGCCCGTGAAGACGGCGAGCGCGAGCGTGAACAGCAGCACGCGGACGTCAGGCGCCAGACTGGAGTCCACGGGCGCCGGATAGGTGGAGCCGAGCGCGGTTCGAAGAACATCGGTGCCCGAAAGCAGTTGCATGTACCACACGGCGAACACGAGAGCCAGCGCTCCGGCAGCCCCCGCCAGCATCATGCTCTCGGTTAACAATTGCCGGATGAGCCGGGCGCGGCTGGCGCCCAGCGCAAGTCGAACCGCGATTTCCCGGCGCCGGGCGCCCGCGCGGGCCAGCATCATGTTGGCGACGTTGGAGCACGCGATCAGCAGCATCAGCCCGACCAGCACCATCGGAAATCCCAACAGCATCGGAAGGTTTTCGGGCCGGAAGGGCACCAGCCTGCCGCCGGTCACCAGCAGCACGCGCCGGCCTTTTTGATTGCGGTTGACGTCGCCGAAAGCCTGTTCAAGGCGCTGCGCGATCGTATCCAATTCCGCCTCGGCGCGCGACAGCGTAACGCCTGGCTGCAGACGCGCGACCATCTGGAAGATCGCGGCACTTCGCCGATCGAGCGCATTGTCCGCCAGCTCCGGCGCGACGCGCTCGCCCGCCGAAATCGGCAGCCACACGTCCGCCGGCAGGATCATCGGCGAAGCGCCCAGAAACTCCTTCGGCGCCACCCCGATCAACAGGCAGGGCTGCCCATTGATGCGCACGCTTTTTCCGATTGCCGATGAGTCCGATCCCAGATGCACCTGCCAGAATCGATGACTCACCACGACCGCGGGCTGCGCACCGGGCTTTTCGTGCTCCTCAGCGAATGCACTGCCCAGTGCCGGACGCACGCCCAGAGCCGGGAAGTAGGATGGCGTGACCAGATGTCCCCAGATCCGATGCGAGGGTCCGCTAAACGAAATGCCGAAAGGTGCAGGCGTATAGGCCAGAGTGGAGGAGAACAGGTCGCTTCGGTCGCGGTAGTGCCTGTAGTTGGGATAGGATGCCCGGCCTCTGAGAGAAACCAACTCGTGCGGTTTTTGAACCGCGGGAACGTCGCGCAGAATCGTCGCGCTAATGAAGCTGAAGGCCGACGATCCGATGCCGATGCCGATCCCGAGCGACAGGAGCGCAACGGCGGTAAAGCCCGGCGAGCCGGCGAGCATGCGGAGCCCGTAACGAACATCCTGCGAGAACTCGGCGAAGTGTTCCGCGGGAACCCGGATGGCGATGTCGGCGAGCAAACGCACCAGGCCGAGGATTCCGTGCTGGCGCCAGATAGACTCCACGGCGTCTTCGGTCATCTGCACCAGCTCATCGCCATAAGCGTTCTTGAATTCGTACGGGAAGGCCCGGGCCAGCACGCGATAGAGCCGCAGCGTGATGGCGACCGGCCGGTTTTGTGGAGGGTTCACGAATGCGCCTTCCTCTCCCGGATGCCGCGCTTGGCGTGGATGACGCGGACCAACTCTTCCAGGCGCTCGCTCTCCGCCGCCAGCACGCGCCGGCCGAGCCTGGTGAGACGATAGTAGCGGCGCCGCGCGTCGTCGAGCTCGGCCGCGGGCCTGTCAACAGATTCTTCGATGAGGTCTGCATCGATGAGTCGCTTCAGCGTGCCGTAGAGGGTTGCCGGCCAGAGTCGCACTTTGCCGTGAGTGCGGTCGAGGACTTCCTGCATGATGCCGTACCCGTGTTGATCTTCGCCGGCGAGGGAAAGCAGGATGTGGAACCAGTGCGGCTTGAGAGGCAGGAAGGATTCCGGTTGCGGCGGTTTGGGCATGCGAGATTTCTATACCAAGCGATATATATACTAATGAGAACCATGCCGTCAACTGACGTCGCCTGGTAGCCGGAACGCGCTCACGCGTCCTTGCTCGAAGTCCGCTTCTTGTGCCATTCACGCCATTCGCGCGTCGGATCGTCATCAGGATCGGGAGTTTCTTGCGGCGGCCTCAACCCCTCAGGTACATGCCGGAGGTTCACTCGAATGCGCGTCCAGGTGGATGACCTGCCTCGCATCGAGTCGACCAGCACGTCGTCCACAGCGAGAAGTTTGGCGGCCTCGGGATGCTTGCCCTTCCACCTTTCCAGACCCGCCACCGCGGCGTTCCTGTCGCGAGAGTTCGCGACCACCACGAGCGGCATCTTCGTCCGCGGCTTCTTCACCGCCGACTTGGCGCGCGAAGGGGCCACTCGCGGCGCTTCACCCTCCATCTTGCGAAAGTGCGGCGGCCACGGAGCGTCGCCAAGCCCCGAAGCTTCGTCTTTTGCCGCCAGCTCGAGCAGTTTTTCGAGAGAACCTGGCGCGCTGTCCATGCTCGCGTGTGCGTCGCCGAGCTCCGCGAAGCGCTTCGGTATCGTGAGGATGGTAAAGTCGGCGGGCTCGCAGCCGGGAACTTCGTGCCAGTGCAGCGGGGTGGACACGCGCGCGTCGGGGAGCGGGCGCACGGAATACGCCGAGCACGTCGTCCGATCCTTCGCGTTCTGGTTGTAGTCGAGGAACACGCCATGCCGCTCCTCTTTCCACCATTTCGAACTCGCCAGGGCCGGCACACGCCGCTCGACGGCACGCGACAGCGCGACCGCCGCCCTGCGCACTTCTCCAAAGGTCCAGCGCGGCTCGATCCGCACATTCACGTGCATTCCGCGTGAGCCGCTGGTCTTGGGCCAGCCGCGAAGACCCATCTCCTCGAGCAGCGCCTTCACCTCCAGCGCGACCGTGCGCACGTCCGCCCAATTGACGCCCGGGCCTGGATCGAGATCGACGCGCAGTTCGTCCGGGTGATCGAGATCGCCCGAGCGCACCGGGTGCGGGTGTAGCTCGATGCAGCCCAGGTTCACGATCCACGCGAGCCCGGCCGCATCATCGACCACCACTTCTTCGGCAGTGCGGCCCGAAGGGAATGAGAGCGTCACGGTTCGCAGCCACGCGGGCCGCTCCGCCGGCGCCCGCTTCTGATAGAAAGCTTCAGCCTCGGCGCCGTTCACGAAACGCTTGAGCACGATCGGACGATCCTGGATTCCGGCCAGGGCGCCTGGCGCGACCGATAGGTAGTAGCGCACCAGGTCGAGTTTCGATACTTTCGTCTCCTTCGAAAAATACAGCTTGTCCGGGTGTGTCACACGCACTTCGCGTCCTTCGATCGAGAGCACCTCGGCGGCTTCTTCTTTCCCCACAAAATCAGGCTACACCGATTTGCGCACGCATTAAAGACCGCGCAGTATCTTCCCTTTGGACAGGTTACGACTCACCGCCACCACCGAGTCCTATAGCGCTGCGGGAGCGTGGGGCAAGCGCTCTCTGCTCGCGAATGAGCTCCCGTTCAATGGTCATGGGGTTTGCGTCACTAACCGGCTGGCGAGGGACCGCCACATCTTCGCATTCGAGCAGGCTTGCGTTGACCATCCAAACCGCCCGACTCTGAGCCTCGCCTAACAAGAGATGGAGGTCCGCCGACCGCCGGCTGCAAAGTCACCTTCGTCGCGTAGACGCAGCCCAGACCATATCACAAGGTCTGGGCTTGGAGAGCCGTCACTCTCTCGGGTCTGCCGCGGTCCACGTCGCTTCATGGCCGATAAGGTACTTTCTACCCACAGCTCCATCGCATTAGAATCGGACTTCCAGGGGGCGCCCTTGGAACACGACCTCACGGCTGTTTTGACTGCCCACAAGATGCGCCACTATGTTTCGCCTGGCGGGAGGAAGCATCTTTGAGCCGTTGGCCAGCCGCAGGCTTAACCGGCGCTGGCGGTCGTTCCAGGCGATATTCACTCGCATGAATTCGCCGGGTCCTTGGGACAATCAGTGGGTGGGATGACGGCAAAACGATC
>JBOGMR010000885.1:0-5179 GCA_050746825.1 Bryobacteraceae bacterium
CCGAGATATTGGACCACCGCGCCGGAGCGGGTCTGCGCATCGTAGTATTCGCGCTCGGAAATCGCGGCGACATTGAGGCGCTGGTCGTTGTTGAGATCGTTCTGGAGAGCGGCGGCGGTAACGGAATCGGTTGCGCGAACGAGCACCGAGCTGAAGCCCTGGCTTCGCTCAAAGTCGGCGTTGGTCTGGTTGATGTCTGCGAAGATTTCGCTGTTGGCGGATGTCCGTCCGGCGTCCATGATCCCAACGACTTCCCAGGCGCCGCGGCCGAAAGTAAGCTTGCGGCCAAGAGCGGCATCCGGAAATCGCGCGGCGATCGATTTGCCGGCTACAACTTCGCGCTTGCCCTGTTCGAACCAGCGTCCCGCGGCCAGCTTGAGCGAGTCGCGCATCTCGATGCCGGCTTGCGAGATGCCGCGCACTGTGATGTTGGCGCCGTCGGGCGTAGTGATACTCGGCAGGTTGATGACGACCACGCCTTCGGGAGAAACCATCGGCTCGCCGCTCCTGGTCTTCGCGACCCCGGGTTTGAATCGCATGTCCTGATAAGCGGCGCGCGAGACACCGCTCACGAGTTCGGAAGTCGACCCTTTTCGGAGCACCAGGACTTGCAGCGGATGACCCGAGGCCTGAAACGCGGTGCTTAGTCCGTTCACCAGCGCCAGGATGGCGAGCAGCACCGCCACGGTCAGGCCGATGCCCAGCGCCGTCATGACGGTAGTGGTCTTGCGGACCGCCAGGTTGCGGAGGTTGTAGGACAGTGGAATCGCCATGATCAATCGGCGCTGCGGAGCGCTTCCACGATCGGCGTGCGCGACGCGCCTAATGCCGGCGCCAGTGCGCTGGCGAGGCCGATGAACATGGCGACGCCAAGGCACGCGAGAGCAACGGGCGGCTGAATCGAAAGCACCTTGAGCTGCGAGATGAACGCCGGCGCCTGCCGTACAAGAAAGCAGAGCCCGGTGGCGAGCCCCAGCCCGAGTGCGCCGCCGATGAACGAGACAACGACCGCTTCCCCGAGCATCATGCCGAGAATTCCCTCGCGCGTGAAGCCGAGTGTCTTGAGAACGCCGACTTCACGGACGCGCTCGCGCACCGACATCGCCATGGTGTTGGCGCTCACCAGGAGCATCGTAAAGGTGACGGCGGCGCAGATGCTGAGCAGGAACATCTTCACGTTGCCCATCGCGTTGACGAACGCAAGCTGGAAGGCGCGCTCCGGTTCCGTCTTGGTTTGCGCGGTGGAGTTCCGAAACTGCTCATCGATCTCGCGTGCGATGCGCGGCACCGAATCCGGACTGTCCGCGAGGACGTCGAAGCGGCCCGCGGTACCCTGCATGCGTCCGCCGAGCCCTTCCTCCAGATATTTGCGGTGGAAGTAGAGGACCTCGGTATATTCCGGCGCGTCGAAGATGGCCCGCACCGTGAACTCGACCGTGACGGGAAAGATGTCGCCACGGATAGTGATGCGATCGCCGAGCTGAAAGTTGAATTTTTTAGCCAGCTCGCGGCCGATGAGGCACGCGGTGCGCTCGCGCTGGAACGCGAGCTTCTGGTCTTCGGGGACCGTCATTTCACCGCGGATGGTGAAGATCTTGTCGGGCTCGATGGCAAAGCGGGCAAACATGTTCTCCGGGCGGTCGTTCTTGTAGAGGCCGCCGAACCATTGATCGGTCATGACTTCGCGCACGCCGGGAATGGCGCGGATCTTTTGCCCGTAAGCTTCCGGCAACGGAAACACCAGCGAGACCTTATTGCGCGTGACCAGACGGAGCGCCTGCGCGGGCGTCGGCTCGCTGAAGTAAAAGGCATGATAGAGGGCCATCAGGACGCCCAGCAGAGAGAGCGAAGCGGCGATGCTGAGGACGGTGAGCGTCGTGCGCCGCCGGTTGCGCAGGCAGTTTTTCAGAATCAGCGGGAAGAAACGGAACACATTCACTATTTTAACGGAACCGGACAATACAGGTTACGCGATCGGCGGCAAAAATGTTTCCCTGGGGGACGCGTGCGGGTTTCGCTTACTCGGGCGGCTGTCGCGGCCACCGCCGGCGCCGCGGCAATAAGAAGCGCGCCACGGCGATGAGCAACCTTAACCAAAGCTCTTCGGGTTCACGCACAAATCGGATGAAATTTGCGGTGCTGCGCTCGATCGATCCTCTGGCTTCACCGGCAGAACGAGGGTCCTGGACGCGGATCGCGTTGTACCAGGCGACGGACCGCGTCGCCCGGATGCCGTAGTTTGAAAAGAACTCGTCGTATCGGCCGGCGATCCAGTCGAGGATCGCCAGGCGGCTGTTGTATCGCTCTGCGACAGCGTCTTGTATCGACTCAGTGCGCTCGGCCAAAACTTTGTTCATACGATGATAGTCCGCTACGTGTGAGGCGCCGGAAGTTTCCAGTCCAACTTCCAGAACGGCGAGCGGCAGATCGTAGCTGATGTGAGCCATCATCGAAAACACCAGATCTTCGAGCACGTAGGACTGGCCGCCGCGGATGGCTTCGTGCACGTCGGCCCAGGGTGGCGTGCCGGCGCGCGCGTCGCCGCGATCGATGGCGTCCATGCCAATGAAGAATCGGCCTGCGAAGGCTTCGGTGAGGCGGGCAACCCAGGACGGATCGTCGAAGCCGGACTCGCCGGCTCGAAGCGCCCCGGCAAGGTTGCGCGTGATCAGCAGGTAGACGAATGCGAAGACCGCGCGCTCGTCGCGGGCGGCGTCGAAGCGGATGACAGCCTCGCGGATTCGATCGGCGATCAGGTCCACGCGAGTTGCCGGATCGAGCGCGGCCGCGACGTTGTCAGTTGGCACGATGAATTACCTCGCGCGCTTCGCCCCATGGCGAGGTCAGCGCGGCGTCGATGTGGTTGCGGTCAGGCTGAACGGTGTAGCGCCCCACCCATTCGGCTCCGAGAAGGGGAATGTAGTAAATCGCGAGCATGCCGCTTTCGAGAATTTCCGCCGGGTGGTCTTTCGAGACGTTAAAAAGAAACGGAATTGGGCCGAAACGCTCGTTCGAAATGACGCGCACTTGCCGCCCGTCGGGGTGCAGCAGGTATTTTTCCTGAAGAAGATAGAGCGTGATTCCGAGGCGAGTGATGCGGACTTCGTTGGAAACAGCTCCGGCCTCGCCCTCGTTCGGAAAGCCTTCCAGACGAGAGAAAATACCGGCGGATCCCAGGAGTTTGCCGATCGCGTACATGCCGAAGGCCAGCGCGGAGTTCTTGAGACCGATGCCGCTGTGCAGAAATTTTCTCCAGCTTGTGATTTGAAAACGGAATTCACCCCGCCAAATTCCGAGGCCGATCTCGAAATAATAGACAGCGTTGGCTCGCTTGCCCAGCGAACTTGCCGCGGACATGGAGAGCATTATACATCCGGGATTGAACAGAATTCGGCCACGCCGGGAGGGCGCGGGCGGCCTGAAAGTCCGCCTGCGGCCCGCCCCACACTGTTAGCGGCGTTCGGAGAAAAAACGCTGCAGGAGTTGCACGCACTCGGGGGCGAGGATGCCTTCCACGATTTCGACTTTGTGATTGAGGATGCCGGAATCGGCCAGACGGAACTTGCTGCGGACGCCGCCAAAGCGGAGGTCGCGCGCACCGAAGACCAGGCGCTGCACACGCGCGGCCACCAGGGCGCCCGCGCACATCACGCAAGGTTCGAGCGTCGAGTATAGCGTGGCTTCGGTGAGCCGGTAGTTGCCGAGCGCCGAGGAAGCCTCCCGGAGCGCGAGCATTTCGGCATGGGCGGTGGGGTCGTTCCGCGCGATCGGGGAATTACGGCCCCGGCCGACGATCACGCCGTCCACAACGGCAACGGCGCCTACGGGAACCTCGCCCAACTCGCCGGCTTCCCGCGCCAGAGCGAGAGCCTCGCGCATGAAGTCGTTGTCAGTCAATTGGGTCAGTCAATTGGGGTCAGTCAATTGGGGTCAGTCAATTACGCTCGACCGGAGTCTCGGTGTCGCCGTCCGCGAACGAGCCTCTCCGGCAGTAGAGCAGGTACAAAAAGAAGCCCAGAACCAGGAACGGCGGGATCAGCATCACGATGATGCCGAGATTCAGCACGCGGGCACGCTCTATTTGCTGAGCCGCGGCGGTGCGGAAGCACATCACGCACTGGGCTGCGGCGACCTGGGCCAGTATGGCCAGCAGGAGCGCGAGTTGGCAGACGCGGCGCTTCACGGCTTTCTTCACGACCTTCTTCACGACGTTTTTCACAACGACCGCATATTCAACGAACGCATGGCATCCGGCATCAGGATGAACATCAGCAGAATGCACAGGATCAACATGGGGAACAGCGTCAGGAAAAGGCTGAACTTCTCGAACTTGAGGTGCATGAAATACGCGATGATGAGCGCCGCCTTAATGACGGACGCGCCCACCAGGATGGTCAGCATCAGGATCGCCTCAAGCTGGACGTAGGCCAGGAAAACCTCACCTCCGGTGAGCGCCAGCAGCCAGATCCAGACCATGGTGAACGTGCGGACGGAGCCGCCTACATGTTCGGCGTGTGTGGTGTGAGTATCCATAGCGCGACTCCTATCCTTTCACCGACATCAGGTAAACCAGCGGGAAGACGAACATCCAGACCAGATCGACGAAGTGCCAGTAGAGCCCGCAGACTTCCACATCCTCATGTTTGAACTTTCCGCGACCCACCCCGAGAGCGATGATCCCCAGGTAAATCACACCGCAGGCGACGTGCGTCATGTGGAGCCCGGTGATGGAGAAGAATGTGGCGCCGAAGAGGGGTTCGTTCCAGGGATTCTTGAAAGGTGTGACGCCGTCGTGGATGAGGTGCAGCCACTCCTGCATGTGAAGCGCGATGAAAGCGCCGCCGCCGGCCATGGTGGCCAGCAGCCACTTGACCGTGCTGCTGCGATCGCCCTCCGCCATCTTGTGAACCGCCATCACCATGGTGAGACTGCTCGAGAGCAGACAGAAGGTCATGATGCTCGAGAAGATGATGGCGGGGGAGAAGTGGAACGGCAGCGGCCAGTTCGGGTTGGACAAACGCAGGTACGTGTATGTCACCAGGAGGGCCGAGAACGTCAGCGAGTCGGAGATGATGAACAGCCACATCCCGAACTTCTTCGAGTTGACTGCATAGGGCGAGCCGCCGCCGTCCCAAACGGAACCTGTCAGCGCGGTCGCTTTCACATCGGACATCGGCGC
>JBOGMR010000886.1:0-2118 GCA_050746825.1 Bryobacteraceae bacterium
CCTCGAAAGCGATCTCGCTTCCACGCTCCTCGCCGCCGCCGAAGGCCGCCTGGCGCACGTCCGGCTGAATTGGCGTTTGACACCCTCAATCTGCGTTGTCCTCGCGTCGGAAGGCTACCCCGGATCGTATCCCACAGGACTCCCGATATGTGGTATCGACGCTGCCGAGGCTACGGGTGCTGTGGTCTTCCACGCGGGCACGCGCATCGACTCCGGCCGCATCGTCACAGGCGGCGGTCGCGTCCTTGGCGTCACCGCCTCAGGCTCCGATCTCGAAGACGCGATCAGCCGCGCCTACTCCGCTGCTGCACAAATCAAGTTCGACGGCATGCACTATCGCAAGGATATTGGAGCGAAGGGCCTGAAAAGGTATAGTAAAAGAGTCGGCGCTCAACCGCGACCTTAAGTACATGGGTGACGGAATCCCTTCTCACGGTCGTGGTTACTCGGGGACGTAGCTCAGATGGATAGAGCGGCCGCCTCCTAAGCGGCAGGTCGGCAGTTCGAATCTGCCCGTCCCTACCACCTCGTACCCAAGTCCGAATGCTCGCGAACTCGTTCCTGTTCGAGATCCATGACCGGATCGAGACCTTGCCCGGCTCGACGCAAGTGCGCGAACTGATGGTGGGAACATGCTCAGGTACCTGAATAACCTGGCGCGCGAAGCGGGCGGCGGCCCATCGTTGCAGTGGGAAACTGGCAATGGCCTACCAGAAAATCGGCGACGTGCAAGGATACGGAGTGCGGCCGAATCTGGGCATCGGATTTGATGGAGGGTAGCCAGAGCGCGGCCGGGGGCGCAATGCGATCGCCGCTCACGAGCCAGTCGCCGCCCGCCAGTCATCCAGCACGGCCAGGCAGCGTGAGCTTCTGAACAGTTATGAGGTTCGTTGCCGGGAAGGGCTGACAGGAGGACATCTGCACGGCCCCCAATTCCATGCCGAATCCGAGCTGAAATTTCACAGTCTCGCTGAGAAAAATCGGTTTCTGCACGCACTACCAATAATATGGTGGTTCGAAGCGGATGCCGTTCCAAAGCCTGATCTTCCTCTATGGGTTTCTGCCGATCGCATACCTCGGTTTTTGGCAGCTTCGTACCACACGGCAGCGCCACATCTGGCTAACTCTGACCGGCTTCGTGTTTTACGGCTTCTGGAACTGGAAGTTTTGTTTTCTGATGCTTCTGTCGACCGCGGTCAGTTTCGCGGCCGGATGCGCGATTCAGCGCTTTGGCCCGCGCCGCTGGTGCCTCATTGTACCGGTCGCCCTTGACCTCGCGCTCCTTGGCTTCTTCAAATACGCGAATTTTGCGTTGACCACCTTCGGCGCGCCCGTGCTCGACATCGTGCTGCCGGTCGGCATCTCGTTCTACACGTTGCACACCATTACCTACATTGTGGACTGCCATCGCGGCGACGTCACCCCCGCGAGCAATTTCTTCGAATTCGCCGCCTACGTCTCGTTCTTCCCTCAGCTCGTCGCCGGTCCGATTTCACGCTTCGGGCAGGTCTGTGGCGACTTCGCAGCCGCCGGTGAAACCGAACGAGGACGCGATCTGGATCGCGCGTGTTCCTTCTTCGCGATCGGGCTCGCGAAGAAAGTTCTGCTCGCCGACACGATCGCCGCGGTGATTGATCCGGCGCTCGCCCAATGGCAAACGCTCACCGCCATCGATACGTGGCTCTGCGTTCTCGGCTACGCCTATCAGCTCTATTTCGATTTTTCCGGCTACTCCGACATGGCGGCCGGCCTGGGACTCGCCTTCGGCATCCGCCTTCCGCAGAACTTCGACTCACCGTTTCGCGCCATCGACATCGCGGACTTCTGGCGGCGCTGGCATATCTCGCTCTCGACGGTATTGCGCGATTTGATCTATATCCCGCTCGGGGGCAGCCGCTCGCGGGTGCACCGCAATCTGTGGATCACCATGCTCGCCTGCGGTCTATGGCACGGCGCGAGCTGGCCGTGCGTTCTCTGGGGCGCGTACAACGCCGCGCTGCTGTCGATTCACCGGGTCACGCCCGCGCGCACGAAGCGTCTTCCAGTGGCACCGCGGCGTGCGGCCACATTTCTCCTCTTCGTTCTGGGTGTGGCGATTTTTCGCGGAAGCTCGCTTAC
>JBOGMR010000887.1:0-5023 GCA_050746825.1 Bryobacteraceae bacterium
GTCGAGGTGCAACAGGACGAGGCTCTTGCCGGACAGCGCGTCGCACGAGGCGCCGACCGTCTGGTTCTCACCGAAGTCGAGGCGGAAGTTGACGGGCGCAAGCTTCCGTTCAAATTTGCCTCTTCCAACATTGCTTTTCAGTCGCCCGAATATCACGCGATGGCGGCTATCGACGGCGGCCATAAGACCGGGTGGGGCACCGCGTGGTATGGAGACAACGGCATTCTGTTTCTCGCTCTCCGTCTCTCCGATAAGGTGACAACCACCGCCGCGTCGACGATCACGGTTCGGTTGCGGCACGATTCCGAAATTCGTCGAGCCACCCTGGGCCGCTTTCGCCTGGCGCTTTCCGGTTCGGAGCACTCCTGGCCCGACCCCGAGAGCCCCCGCTCGCAACGTCGCCCGGCCGCCTCTGAACCCGCGCCACATATGCCTGGCTTGCCGGTGGCCGTCGTGCGAGGTCTTCAGACCGCCGAAGAGAAGCGCACTGACGCGCAACGCAAGGCGATCCTCGACTATTTCCAGTTTGCGGCGCGGCACCTCGAACCGCTCGCGATCGCGGCTGCGAAACTCGAAGCTGAATTCAACCGGGCCGATGCAGAGATTCCGAAAGTCGTGGTCACAAAGGCAACCATGCCGCGCGAGACTCGCATTCTGCCGCGCGGCAACTGGATGGATGACTCAGGACAAATTGTGGAGCCGGCCGTACCCGCATTTCTCGCCAAGCTCGACACGGGAGGCAGACGTGCGACGCGGCTCGATCTGGCGAACTGGATTGTCTCGCGCGATAATCCGCTCACCGCGCGGGCCTTCGTCAATCGCCTCTGGCGGCAGTTCTTCGGAACCGGTCTTTCGAAAGTCCTCGATGATATCGGCTCGCAGGGCGAATGGCCGGCGCATCCCGAGCTGCTCGACTGGCTTGCCACTGAGTTCAGCCGTTCCTGGGATGTGAAGCGTACGATCCGCACGATTGTCACCAGTCAGACCTACCGGCAGTCCTCGCGCGGCGCACCGGAACTCGATCAGCGCGATCCCGACAATCGGCTGCTGGCGCGCCAGAGCCGCTTCCGCGTTGATGCCGAAATCGTTCGCGACATCGTGCTGGCTGCCTCTGGGCTGCTCGCTGAAAAGTTGGGTGGCCCGAGTGTCAGGCCGCACCAGCCGGAGGGATATCTGGCCGCGCTGAATTTTCCGAAGCGCGATTGGTCGGCCAGTCGCGGCGACGAGCTCTATCGTCGTGGCGTCTATGTTTTCTGGCAGCGCACATTCCTGCATCCGAGCATGGTGACCTTCGATGCGCCCACGCGAGAAGAATGCACCGTGAATCGGAGTACTTCGAACACGCCGCTCCAGGCTCTGATCCTGCTGAACGATCCGATCTATGTGGAAGCCGCGCGCGTGTTCGCACAGAACATGGTGAAGGACGGCGGTCCGACGCTGAGCGCTCGCATCGACTGGGCCTTCGAGCGCGCTGTCAGCCGCAAGCCAACGGTGCAGGAGCGCCAGTTGCTCGCCGAATTACATCGCAAGAGCCTGGCTGAGTTCAAAGCAGCGCCCACGCAGGCGAAGGCCCTGCTTCACATCGGAGAAGCTCCCAGGCTCGAAGCTGCAAATCCGGCGGAGGTAGCCGCATTGACTGCCGTCGCTCGCGCGATTCTGAATTTGCACGAGACGGTCACGAGGAACTGAAATGCTGGAGGAATCGTTGAATCCGGCTATTGGCGCTCATCGCCGCACATTTCTCGGGCGCGGCATTGCGGGCATCGGCCTCGTCGCGCTGAACTCCCTGTTGAACCGCCGGCTGTTCGCGCAGACGCAAACCGGCGGCGATCGCCCGCGCGGCGCCGTCACTCCTTTGCATCATGCCGCGAAGGCCAAGCGGGTGATCTTCCTCTATCAGGCCGGCGGCCCGTCACATCTCGAGACCTTCGACTACAAACCCAAGCTGGCCGAAATGCACGGCAAGCCCATGCCCGAGTCGATGACCAAGGGCCAACAGATCGCGCAATTGCAAGGCCGGCCTCTGGTCTGCTTCGGACCCCAGCACGGCTTCAAAACGTTCGGTCAATCGGGCCAGCACATCTGCGATCTGTTTCCACAGATCGGCAGCGTCGCCGACGACATCTGCATCGTGCGTTCGATGTGGGGCGAGCAGATCAATCACGATCCGGCGCACACGTTAATGAACACAGGCTCCATCATCACGGGCAGGCCAAGCATGGGCTCGTGGATTCTGTACGGGCTCGGGTCGGAGGCCGATGATTTACCCGGATTCGTTGTGCTGACCTCGGCCGGCAAAGGCGGGCAGATGCAGCCAATTGCCGCGCGCCAATGGTCCGCCGGAATTCTACCGGGCAGGTTCCAGGGCGTGAAGCTCAACTCGATCGGCGATCCGGTGCTGTATATCCAAAATCCTGGCGGCATCAGCGACAACCTCCAGCGCGAGTCGATCGAGACCATCAACAAGCTTCACCGGATGCAGCATGACACGCTCAAGGATCCCGAAATTCTCACGCGCATCACGCAGTACGAGATGGCGTTCAAAATGCAAACCAGCGTCCCGGGCCTCATGGATATGAGCAAGGAGCCCAAGGAAGTCCTCGATATGTACGGCGCTGCACCCGGCGACGGCTCGTTTGCATCGAACTGCCTGCTGGCCCGGCGGCTGGCCGAACGCGGCGTGCGTTTCATTCAGCTCTATCATCGCGACTGGGATCACCACGGCGGTGTCAAAGCAAACGTGTCGCTCAAGGCGGCGGAAGTCGATCGCCCCACCGGCGCGCTGATTAAGGATCTGAAGCAGCGCGGAATGTTCGACGACACGCTGGTCATCTGGGGCGGCGAGTTCGGCCGCACGCCCATGTCTCAGGGCGGCGACGGCCGCGATCATCACATCAAGGGTTTTTCCTACGTCCTCGCGGGTGGCGGAATCAAGGGCGGCGTCACTTACGGCACGACAGACGACCTGGGTTACGCCGCGCAGGAGAATCCGGTCAGCGTCCATGACTTCCACGCCACGATGCTGCACCTGCTGGGCGTCGATCACCGTCGCCTGTCCGTGAAGTTCCAGGGCCTCGACGCGCGTCTGACCGGCATTGCGGGTGAAGTCGTCAAGCCGATTCTCGCCTGAACCAGTGCGACTCTTCCGGTGGGGGGAGAAATCGCCTCACCAGTACGCTACTGATTGCCCCAATCGAAGGCGCTCAGTTGCGCGTACGTGTTCTGGTAATCGAATTCGAGCGGGGCGGCGCAGGTAGTTCGGACGCTCAAGCTGTTGCCCATTTCCGCTTCCTTGTACTCGAATCCGAAGGGGAGCACGATGCGCGCGTGATGCTCTTCGCCCGTGACCGGGTTCGCCATGATGTGGTGCAGCCTGACAGCATGCGCGGCACAACTCTTCCGGCGAGTTTCAGTCGGGGCACCGCGGCATATTGCTTTCATCCACGCCCTCGGGTCTCGGCCCATACAGCGGCGCGGGACAGCCTGCTTCGTGCGCGCCCAGATCCGGCGCGGCGCCCGTGAACCGATCATTAATACCGGGCAGCGCCACGCCCCGATCCACCGCGGGCGAATCTGCACCGATTACAGCCTCGTCAGGCGCGAGCAAGCTCTTATAGTCCGCCGGTGCGATCAGGCCGTTTAAGAAGATGCGGCCGTTCAAAAGCGCACCGTGCGTCTCAACGCCGCTCTCCTGCACCGCCGCGAAATTCGGGAAGGTGCGGCTGAACCGAAAGCGGCCGTCCGGAAAGTAGCCGTTGTAGTCGAAAACACCGTTATCGATACGGCCCGTCCAATCGACAGTCAATCCGGCGGCCGGCTTCTCCGGGCCGATGAAAAGATTGTTTACTACCACGAAATGATGCGACGTGGCCGTCGTCTGGAGATTCAGCGCCAGCCCGGGCGAGACAAACGTGTTGTGAAATGCGAGGATGCCGCTCGGGTTTCTCGGCGGATTACCGCCCAGTGCGTGAAACTTCATCTGCTCGTGCACCGCGTTCAGCGCGACGTTGCGGATCAGGTAGGCCGGCCCCCCGTAAACCGGCTGCACGCTCAGCGGCACGAAATTATTGGTGAAGCGATTCCGCATCGCTCGCAAGTTGCCTTCGCCGCCGTCGAGCTCGAGCCCGTTGTCGTATGTGTACAGCACGTCGTTGCCGTAGAAATCGATGGCGCGCGCGCCGTCCTGCTCTGTCTTGATGGCGTCGCCGTAGCCCGAGATGCGGTTGTAGCAGACCACGTGGCCGAAGCCCTGCACGCGTATCCCATCGTCGTTGGCGTGCGTGCCGTTATCGTCGAAATAGGTGGACGGCCACGGCAGCCGGCCCTCGAAGACGTTGTCGCAGATGTAGAAATCTTTCTGGTTTTCGCGCGAGCCGATTCCGAGCGTGGTGTCCCGGATCGTCACGCGCCGCACCACGTTCCCCTCCGCGCCCGAACCCTGAAACCGGAGCGCGCGCAATCCATTACGGATGGTGAGCCGCTCCAGATAAACGAAGCTGCCGTACACTTCCAGGACATTGCAACCGGTGCAGCCGCTGCCGTCGAGGACGGCGCCGTCCTGGCTCTCGCCGCGGATCACGATGGGATTCCCCGGCTCGCCGCTGGCTCGAATGCCAAACTGGCCGGTATAGATGCCGTTCGCGAGCAGAATCACGTCCCCAGGACGCGCGGCTGCGAGCGCAGCGGAAAGCTCGCGCGCATCCGAAACGCGCTTTTCATTCGGCGACCCCGGACCGCCCGGCACGGGGCGCGTGGCCGCGGTCAGCAGCCATGTGGAATCGACTTCGCTATCCAGATCGATGGCGCGCAACTCGATTTCGTACGTAGTGGCAGGCACCAGGTCGAAGATGCTGCCGGCGAACTGCGGCCTCGCCTTCCAGCCGCTGACTGTCTCCGGCCGCACGCGAAACAGCGGCAGTGCGTTGCGCCAGGCCTCCTCGCCGGCGGCGCGATATCGAACCTCGATGCGCGAGTTGTAATTATCGTCGCCCGTGAGAGGTACTGCCACGCCGAGCGCCGTTAG
>JBOGMR010000888.1:0-2905 GCA_050746825.1 Bryobacteraceae bacterium
CGGCGTCGGTCGCGCCGCCGAGGTGGTAGCCGCATGCGCTCGCGAGCAGGAGCACCGCGAGGAGGCTCCGCGGCGGCGTCATACGACCAGACTCACGAGGCGCCCGGGCACGACCACCTGCCGGCGCACGGGGCGTCCCCCGAGGTGGCTCTGCACCTGCGTGTCGCCGAGCGCGGCCGCCACCACCTCGCTCTCGGGTGCGTCGGCCGGGACGGTGATGCGCCCGCGGAGCTTGCCGTTCACCTGCACCGGCAGCTCGACTTCGTCTTCTTTGGCGAGTTCTGGATCGTGCGCCGGCCATGTCTGCTTCGACACAGGCTCCTTGCGGCCGATCTCCTCCCAAAGCTCCTCGGCTACGTAGGGCGCGAGCGGCGCGAGCATCAGGACCAGCTTTTCGAGAATCTGATCCAGCGCAGGCCGCGACAGCTTCGACTCCGCCAGGTACAGCTCATTGACGAACTTCATGATCGCCGCGATCGACGTATTGAAGTGCCAGCGCGTCTCGAAATCTTCGGTGACCTGTCGGATAGTCTGATGCAGGCGGCGCAATATCTGCCGATCGGCTTCGCCTTGAGGCGGCGCTTCCCGGCCGTTGTTGCGCGTGACCCAACGATACACGCGGCCCAGGAAGTGATGTTGACCTTCGACGCCGCTATCGATCCAGTCGACGTCCTTCTCAGGTGGCGCGGCGAAGAGCGCGAACAGGCGGGCGGTATCGGCGCCGTACTCGCTCGCGATATCGTCCGCCGCCACAATGTTACCCTTGTTCTTCGACATCTTCGCGCCGTCGCGGATCACCATGCCTTGCGTGAACAGACGCGTCGCCGGCTCGCTGTTGGTAATCAACCCAAGATCGCGCATCACCTTGGTGAAGAACCGCGAGTAGATGAGATGCAGGATCGCGTGCTCGACGCCGCCGATGTATTGATCGATCGGAAACCAATAGGCGATCTTCTTCGCGTCGAACGGCATGCGGTCATTGCTCGGATCGCAGTAGCGGTAAAAATACCATGACGAATCGACAAACGTGTCCATCGTATCGGTCTCGCGACGCGCGGGCTCGCCGCACCGTGGGCACTTCGCATTCACGAAATCCGGAGAATCGGCCAGCGGTGACCGCCCCTGTCCGGTGATCGGCACGTTCAGCGGCAGACGCACAGGCAGTTCGCTCTCCGCAACCGGCGCCACACCGCAGGTCTTGCAATGCACGACTGGAATCGGCGTGCCCCAGTAGCGCTGGCGCGAGACGCCCCAGTCTTTGATGCGATAGGTAATCGCGTCCTTGCCGAAGCCCTCCGCCTCAGCCTTCGCGGTCATGCGCCGCCGCCCTTCCTCACTCGTGAGGCCGGACCATTCGCCCGAGTTTTCCATGATTCCGTCATCGGTGAAGGCGGCCGTGCCTTTCTCCGTCAGTGTTCCTTCGACCGGACGAATGACCGGACGAATCGCGACGCCGTATTTGGTGCAGAACTCGAAGTCGCGTTCATCGTGCGCGGGCACCGCCATGATCGCACCGGTGCCATAGCCCATTAGCACGAAGTTGCCGACCCAGACGGGCGCCTTTTCTTTGCTGTACGGATTGATCGCCCAGGCGCCGGTGGAGAAACCCTCCTTCTCGACGTCGCCCGGACCCTGCGAGGCTCGCGCGTCCACCATCTGCCTGGCGCGCGCCCGCCCCTCGGCATCGGCCAACTGCTCTACCAGCGGATGTTCCGGCGCCAAAATCACGCAGGTGGCGCCGTAGATCGTATCGACGCGCGTCGTGAACACGCGGATTTTGTCTGGGCGTCCGGCAACAGCGAAGTCCACCTCCGTGCCTTCCGAGCGCCCGATCCAGTTGCGCTGCATCGTCAGCACGCGCTCCGGCCATCCGCCTTCGAGCTTCTGCATGTCCTGCAGCAGCTCATCGGCGTACGCCGTGATTCTGAGGAACCACTGCTCGAGCGCGCGCTGCTCGACTGGTGTCGTCTCGTGCCGCCAGCAGCAGCCGTCCACCACCTGCTCATTCGCAAGTACGGTCGCGCATTGCGGGCACCAGTTGACCAGCGCCTCCTTGCGATACGCGAGGCCCTTCTCCAGCATCTTCAGAAAGAACCACTGGTTCCAGCGGTAGTATTCCGGCTCGCACGTCGAGATTTCGCGATCCCAGTCGTAGCTGAATCCGAAGCGCCGGTGCGTCTTCTTCATGGCCGCGATGTTCTCGAGCGTCCAGTCGCGCGGCGGGCGCTGATTCTTGATGGCGGCATTTTCCGCCGGCAGGCCAAAGGCGTCCCAGCCCATCGGATGCAGCACATTGAAGCCGCGCATCCACTTGAACCGTGCGAGCGCGTCGCCGATCGCGTAGTTGCGGATGTGCCCCATGTGGAGCGCGCCGCTCGGGTACGGCAGCATTTCGAGCAGGTAGCACTTTGGCTTCGACGAGTTCTCCTCGGCCTTGTACAGGTCGTCCTGCTGCCAGCGCTCAGACCATTTCAGTTCGATCGCGTTGTGGTCGTACGGCTTCTCGGGCATAAGCTTTTCAATGTTTCGATGTTGCGGCGGTCGTCGCCTTCTTTATCGACGGGCGTCTCGAGAATGAAGGCCTTCGACCGCAGCTTCGGATGCGCCAGTATGCGCCGGAAAGCTTCCTTTCCGATGTGACCCTCTCCTATGTTCGCATGCCGGTCCACCCGGGAGCCAAGGGGCGCCTTGGAATCGTTGACGTGGATCACGCGGACGCGATGCACCCCGAGCACCTTGTCGGCTTCCCGAACGGTCTCACGCAAGCCGTCTGCTGTGACGATGTCGAAGCCTGCAGCCAGCAGATGACACGTGTCGAGGCAGTAGCCGATCTCGATATCAAGCCGCCGCGACGCGCCTTCCCGAATCGCGTGCAGCTCTTCGAACTTCGAGCCAATCGAAGTAC
>JBOGMR010000889.1:0-4254 GCA_050746825.1 Bryobacteraceae bacterium
ATGCAGGATCTCGCCGCCGAACTTGAGCGAGTGGCTGCCGTGCGTCCACGAAACGGAATCGCGAAAATCGTAGGAGCGCGGGGTCTGAAACTGCGGAACTGAAGTCGTGCGTCCCAACCGCCGCTCGATCGCGCCGGTGAGATTGATCACCGGGATGCCGCCGCAGATGGTTTCGTCGGTGGGCGCGCCCTTGAGTCCAACCAACGCCTCCGGGCAGCCCGAGCCGAAGTTGGGCGGGGTTTGGAAAAAGTTGCCGCGCGAGTAGCCGAAGCGAAAGTCGGAAACCATCGCGGGGCTGATCAGCCACGTGGCTCCGGCCGCGATCGCTTGAGATCGCCACAAGGCGCTCCCAAACGTGTCGTTGCGCGATCCTTCCGCCAGCCCCGGACGCGGAGCCGGTGTGAACAGGTTCGTGTCGGAGAACGAATAGCGCCCGAAGAAATTGAGGCCGGTCGACATCTGGTGATCGGCGCGGATGTCGAACTGGTCGCTCCGATTCTTCGTGACCGGAACGTCCACGAAGTTGTTGTCGAGCTGCCCCGGCGCACCGGTATTCGGCGCCGGCGCGACGTTCAGGATCCGCAATCCCACCGGATCGATGAGATTCGCCGGAATGATCCAGCAGTTACCGCGCCCGTTGTTGCACTCCGCCGTGGCCGGTCTCTGGAAGTCGCCGCCGGTGTCCGCCGGATTGAACGGATTGGCGATCGGGACGGTGAACTGCCCGCGCTTCCAGATCGGTTGCGGCACGCTCGACAGCCACACCCGCCCCACGCGGTCGCGCAGTCCCTCGTAGTCGCCGAAGATGAAGGTCCTGTCTTTCGCGATCGGTCCGCCCAAGGTCCCTCCGAACTGATTGCGCAGGCGGAAGGGTTTGGCTGCGCTGCTCTTGTTCGCGAAAAAGTTGTTGGCGTCCAGCACCTTGTTGCGGTGAAACTCATACGCCGAACCGTGCACCGAATTCGTGCCGGACTTGATCACCGCGTTAATCAGCGCCCCTGAGCTACGGCCAAACTCGGCCGCGTAGGCGTTGGTCTGTATCTTGAACTCCTGGAGTGCGTCGACGCTCGGCTGCACGACCTGCATGTTATTTCCGCGGAATGAATTCGAATAGGAGGTGTTGTCCACACCGTCGAGCAGGAATGCGTTTTGGAAGGCGCGGTTACCGTTGACATTGAAGGCGCCCTTGAAGCCGATGCCTTGCAGCCGCGGCGTGGCCGTGAGCACGCCGGGCGAAAGCGTCGCCAGTTGGTTGTAGTCGCGCCCGTTCAGCGGCAGCTCGACCATTTTGCGCTGGTCGATCACCGAGCCCCTTCCGGAAGATTCGGACTCGAGCAAAGCCGTTTCGCCCGTGACCGTCACCTGCTCGCTGACTTCACCGACGTTCAGCGTGATATCGAGACGCGCCTGCTGGTTCACCTGCAGAGTCACTCCCGTTGTCACCGACTTCCGGAAGCCTTTGCTTTCCGCTGTGACCCGGTAGGCGCCCGGACGCACGCTGGAGATCGCGTACCGCCCGTTGGTATTCGTGGTTGCGGCAACGGACTGATTGGTGTCCTCGTTGACGATCGTGACCAGAGACTGCGGAACCACTGCTCCGGTCGAGTCAGTCACCGTTCCCGAAAGAGATGCCAATTCGGACTGCCCCCAAAGCATGGCGCAGCCCGCAAGACAACCGGCGATCCATTTGATGCGCACCCTGAACCTCCTGTACCACTTCGACGATGCAGCCATGCTAGCACGAGGAAGTTACAAGCAGATGGCAAATCGTGGGCGGCCCACTGGACCATGTTCCAGTACGCGACGCTCGCTTGCATTTCCGCCCTCGCCGTTACCAGCGCGGTCTGTCGCCGGCGGAAGTGGCCTCATGCCTGAAGGAGTTAAGAAGCCCTCGCACCTCCTCGCCGGTAACCTGTAAAAAATCGTCGTACCACAGGCTGACGGCCTGGAAGGACTCGGGCGTTTCGGAACAGATCACCTCGTCGGCGATTCTGGAAAGCGCCTCACAGGTCTGAGCCGCCGCGGCCGGAACCGCCACTACGATTTTCGCGGGCTTCTTCTGCCGAAGCGCGGTGATAGCAGCATACATGCTGGCGCCGGTTGCAAGACTGTGGTCAACCAGTATCACGGTCTTCGCTGCTACGTCGAGCGGAGGGCGATCGCCGCGATACGCGTTCCGCCGCTCGCGATCGCCCCAATCGCCAGTTCCTCTTGTCCCGGCATTCCCAGCTTCCGGACCAGGAAAAATGTCGAGGGGAGCGTTCAAACGGCTGGCGACCTCTGCGGCTACCGGCACGCCTCCCCGCGGCAGTGCCAGAACCATGACGTCTTCCCGGTGAGCATATGCACCGAGATGTGTCGCCAGCATGCGGCCGGCTTCGACTCGATCTCGAAAGCCGTCGAGGTAAACGGGATCGCGTGCCGAGGGGGCCAGAAATATTCGGACCAGATCCAGCGCCAACTCCGGCCCGATCACTCTCGATCCCAGCACGAGCACGTTCATGTTGTCGTGTTCGACGCCCTGGTGAGCCGAATAGGTGTCGTGGCAAAGTCCTGCGCGAATTCCGGCGCCCTGGGGCGTCCCTGCTTCTGTCTCCGGCCAGACGCCGTCCTCCATCACCCCGCCTTCAGCCATTTCCGGATCAGGGGCAGGACTCTCGGATCGGCGATTCGTTTCTCGATGAGCTGGATTAGTTTTTCGTGCGAAATGTTGTCGAAAAAGCGCTTCAAATCCAGATCGAACTAGGGCCGGCGGAGAGCAGGGATCAAAGCAGGTCCGTCCGATTCTTCCGCTCCAACGTCTTGACCAGATCTCCTACCTGCTGGGCGCGGCTGCGGTGCGCGACGAGAAGCGCGTCCGGCGTGTCGACAACGATAAGATCCTCTACACCGAGCAACGCGGTCAGCTTCCCGTTCGCGTCCACATAGTTGTTGCTGCTCTGTTCGAACAGCGTTTCGGAACGCGCGACATTTCCGGCCTCGTCTTTAGGGAGCAGCTCGTGAACAGCTTCCCAGCTCCCCACATCGCTCCAGCCAAGATCGCCGCACGGAACGCCCACGACATTCGAGGCCCGCTCGAGGACCGCGTAGTCGATCGAGATGTTCTCGCATAGCGGGAAGGCCTCCTTAAGCTTTTCCGCAAACTGGCGGTCATCAGGGTGCGGGAGGGCGGAGAGTATCGTGGCTGTTCGCGGAAGGAAGCGTCGCAAGGCTTCAAGGAGGTCAGCGGCTCGCCAGAAAAACATGCCGGCGTTCCAATAGAACCGGCCCACACGGAGGTAGCGCCTGGCTGTGGCGAGGTCGGGCTTTTCGCGGAACTGCAGAACGCGCTGGACCGAAGGTTTCTCCGTGGCTGCGACCGCTTCAAATTCGACGTAGCCGAAACCGGTATCCGGGCGCGTTGGCTGGATTCCGAGCACGACAATCGTGCCCTGCGCGGCAGCCCGGACCGCGAGCCGGACGAGCTTGAGATAGGCCGCCGGCTTCGCGATCACATGGTCGGATGGGAAAACGCCCATAAGCGCCCCCGGGGAGAGCGATTCGAAGATCCGCGCGGCCAGGCCGATCGCCGGCGCAGTGTTTCGCGGGGCGGGCTCGGCCAGGATCTGGCCCGCTGGGATTTCGGGAAGCTGGCGCACGATCTCACCGCGGAGCGTGTCGCTGGTAAGAACCCAGAGGCGCTCGGGCGGGATGAGCGGGCTAAGTCTCTTGACTGTGGTCTGAATGAGACTGGATTCGCCCACAACGCTCAGGACCTGTTTGGCGTGATCGCGCCGGCTGCGCGGCCAGAAGCGCGTTCCGCGGCCACCGGCCAGAATCAGGCCGTACAAGGCGGGCTTGGTCATTCGGCCTACTCGACCGGGTAACCGTGGATCAACTTGAAGGTCCGTTTCCAGCGGGTCTTCGTGAAGAAATTCTGAGCGAGGTCGAGCAGGTGATCGAGTCCGATCAGCGGGTCCGCCAGGCGCTCGGTGGGGGCATCGTACGACCAGTAGATGATGAGCGGCTTGCCGATGATGTTCTCTCGCGGTACGAAACCCCAGTAGCGGCTGTCGAGCGACGAATCGCGGTTGTCGCCCATCGCAAAGTAATTGCCGGGCGGCACGGCCAGCTCGCCGTTCTTGACGAAGCTGTCGATCATCACCTGGGCGCGTTCATATAGCGGCGAATTCGGCTGGCTCGGGAAGTTGTCGCGGTTGGAATCGATGTATTCGGTATTATGATTTTTGTAGGGTTACGGGATCTTCTTTCCG
Organism: Bryobacteraceae bacterium; assembly: GCA_050746825.1. Lineage (GTDB taxonomy): Bacteria > Acidobacteriota > Terriglobia > Bryobacterales > Bryobacteraceae > JBOGMR01. The sequence goes on from JBOGMR010000889.1 coordinate 4,254, forward strand.
T
>JBOGMR010000890.1:0-8226 GCA_050746825.1 Bryobacteraceae bacterium
CTTCTCGTGACCGAACAGCTCGGACTCGATCAGCTCGGCCGGCACGGCCGCGCAGTTGAGCGTGACGAACGGACCGCTGCGCCGCGTGCTCTTGTCGTGGATGGCACGCGCGATCAGCTCCTTGCCCGTGCCGGTCTCGCCGAAGATACAGACGCGCGTTTCACTTGCGGCCACGCGCTCGACCTGCGTCATGACGCGCTGCATCGCGGCGCCGGCCCGGACGATTTCGTGCTTGCCCAAACGGCGTCGAAGCTGGCGGTTCTCTTCTTCGAGGCGTGTCAGCTTGAGGACGTTCTCGACCGTCAGCAGCAGTTTGTCGGTCGAAAGCGGCTTTTCGAGAAAATCGGCGGCGCCGAGGCGGGTGGCCTTCACGGCGATTTCGACGCTGGCCTGCCCGGAAATCATCACGACCGGGGTTGTCGAGCCGATTGTCTTCAGATCTTCAAGAAATGCGATCCCGTCTTTGCCGGGCATGACGACGTCGGAGAAAATCAGATCGAAGCGCTGCGCCTTCACCAGCTCCACCGCGCGCGTCGCGTTGTCGCAGACGGTAGCTTCGTGACCCGCGAGGCGAAACGCGCGAGAGAGCGATGCGAGTGTGTTCGGATCGTCGTCGAGGATCAGGAGGTGTGCCAACTCACCAGCTTACCCAAGATCAATCGAAAACGTCGCTCCGCGGCCAGGCTCGCTGTCGACTGAAATCCTGCCGCCATGATCGCTGACCACGGATTGCACAATCGCCAGGCCGAGGCCGGTACCGTGGTGCTTGGTCGTGTAATAAGGGGTGAAAAGACGTTCACACTCCTCGCGGGTCAGGCCCGCTCCGGTATCGGAAACCTGCAGGCGCGTCGCGCCATTTACCCGGCTGGTGCGAATGGCAAGCCGTCCGCCGGAGGGCATCGCGTCGATCGCGTTCAGCACCAGGTTCTGGAGCGCGCGCTGGAGCTGCTCGGGATCGGCCTGGACCTGCGGCAGGTCTGTGGCGAGCGAGACCTCGGCCGCCACGTTGCTCGCGGCGAGCTGTGCCTGAAACAGCTTCACCACGTTCCGCACGATCTCGTTGACCTCTACGGGCTGCCGCTGTGGAGGCGGCATTTTGGCAAATTCGCTGAATCGCCCGATGATGGTTTTCAGATTTGCCAGCTCCGCCAGCAGCGTTCCGGTGCTCTCGGTGAAAACTTCATCGAATTGGCTGGGGTGCTGCTCGCGCGCGCGGCGCAGGTTTTCGACCGTGATCTGGAGCGGGAACAGCGGGTTCTTGAGCTCGTGCGCGAGGCGCCGCGCCAGTTCGCGCCACGCCGCCACGCGCTCGGATTGCACCAGCCGCTCGCGCTGTTCGATGAGTTGGCTTGTCATCTGGTTGAAGGCGCGCGCCAAGGCGCCGATCTCGTCGGCCGAATCGACCGCGACGCGAGCTTGCCAGTCCCCCTGCGCGACCCGATCCGCCGCTTCGGCGAGCTGGCGCACAGGACGCGTCACACGAGCGGTGGCCCACCAGGCGATTGCAATTCCGATCAGGATGGCTGAAAGGCCGACTCCCACACCGAGCCACAGGATGGACTGCTGCAGGTTGACCAGATCGCGCCGGGAGCTGGCCACCAGTAACGCGCCCAGCAGATCGCCACCGCGGCCCAGTAACGGGATCGCGTGCACCGTCTCGCCGCCGGGCGTGTCTCGGGAGGAAGGGGAAATCTGCGATGCCTCGCGGGGGTCGCTGCGCACGCGTTCGATCAGCGGACCAAATCGGGCCAGTGCAGGATCCGGCTGGCCGCCGAAGTTTTTGTAAAGCAGAACCCTCACGCCTTGCGGCAGAGTGAGCGTTGCGACGAACTTGTCGTCGATGCGCTGGCCGCCCGCGAGGAGTATGGTGTTTTCACCGGCGGTCCCGGCGCGCACCGCGACCAGCGCGAGCACAGTCTCCTCCGCGAGTTCCTCCCGCTTTAGCGAAGCTTCCTTAACTCCGGAGCTGTAGAGGCGCGCAGCCCATTCGTCACGGTAACCGAATCGTGCCGCGTACTGCGCCGAGGAAACGATGGCGCCGTCGGGACGGAGTATCTCGAGGAAGTCGAGGCCGAGCGAGGAGGCGAGTGTGCCTGCCTCGGAATAGTAGTTCGCCAGATCGGGGTCGGGCCGCGCCAGATCGAGAGCGACACGCCGCATCGCTTCGGTCTCGGCCAGCCGGTCGAGCTGCCGGGTGATTTCCGCGCCGCGCCGCTGAAACTCCTTGTGGAATTGCGCTACCAGCGCTGCGGTTCGCTGCTCCTCCAGCCGGTCGAAGGCGTTGCGGATCACCGCTCCGACGGCAATCGTGACCAGCGCGACGGCAACGCCCACCGTTGCGGCGAAAGACACCAGCAGCTTGGTGCGGAAGGTCACTCAGCAGTCATTGTACTGACCTGAAGCCTCGCCGCCGATGATCAGTTTGTTTATGGGCATCCGGCAGGAGATCGGGAGTTGGCTGGAGGGACGCTGCTCGATTGGAGTGCTCTACACACGCTCGATCGCCGCGGTATCGGTGTCGAAGGCAGTAACGCAACTCTGGCGGGGTCAGCCCTGACCTCGATCCTTTCCTCGAAGCCGGCTTAGATTCGGGACCGGCAGACTACTCGTACTGAGCGCTGAATGCGAACGCCGGCTGCTCCACGTGGCCGTGGCCAATATCCGCGACCTGCTCCTGGCACGGCACGCAGTAGCGCGCCCACGGCAACGCGCGCAGGCGCTTGGCCGGAATCTCTTCCTCACAGTTCAGGCAGACGCCGTAGTCGCCGGCCTGAATACGATCCAGCGCTTCGTTGACCTGGCGCAACTGCGCGTAGTCCAGACCGTTTAAGCGCAGGGAGACGAATTCCTCATGCGACTGCTGAGCTTGATCCTCCTCAGCGACGACTCGCTCGGTCCGGGTGAGCGCGCCCACCTTCATGCCAAGGCCGGCCCGTACCGACTCGCGCTTGTCGAGAAGAATCTTGTGGTACTGGGCGGTCTCCGATGTTTTCGTTTGCTTCGCCATTCTCTACTTCCTTTCCTTCCGCGCACGCAGTGCAGCAGTGCAACGTTTCTTAACCTCTAATGTGCGTTCTGGCACGATTTATTCTCATAGATATTTCCTGAGCGGACATTTTTTCTGATTCTGCGCTGGGTGCTAGACTGGATGCGCCATGGTAGACCGCGGGCGGTGGTTCCTGCCGGAGCACCTGACGCACCTGTATTATGCCCCCCCGTACGATACCCTCACGCCCGAGCAGCGCCTGCGTTATAACCAGCTTTTTGCCTGCTACTTCAACGAGCAGTTGATGTTCTTCGAGCTCAACCTCATCTGGTATCTGCGGGCGATCTTGAGCGACGCGCGCGTGACGCAGGATTTGTGCGAAGGGGTGCGGGCGCTCATCGTTTCCGAGGAGCGGCACACGGCGATGTACCGGGCGCTCAACCGCGATGCGGAACCGGAGCGGTACGCGGGGGGTGATTTCTACTTCATTCGAGTGCCTCGGTGGGGGACTGCAATTCTGCGCGGGTCTATGCGCGCGCCGCGGCTGTTTCCTTTATATATATGGCTGATGCTGCTCGAGGAAGAGCGGTCGCTCTACTACTCTCGCGAAATCCTGGCGCATCGCACGGAACTCGATCCGCGGTTCGTCCAGGTAAACACGGCGCACATGCAGGATGAGGCGGAGCACGTCGATGTGAACGAGCGCCTGCTGGATCTTTACTGGGACCGCAGTCACGCCTGGATCCGTAATGCGAATGCGCGTCTATTCGAGTGGCTCGTGGATGAATACTTTAATGCACCGAAGCGAGCCGGGGTTGCGGTGGTGCGCGAGCTAGTGGGGGAGTTTCCGGATCTGGGGCCCCGGCGGGACGAGATGGTCTCGGCGATTCGGGCGCTCCGGTCGAACGACGTGTTCCATCGCAATCAGTATTCACGCGCGATCGTGCCGCGCGTATTTGCGCACTTTGACCGGCGCCCGGAGTTCAAAAGCATCGGGCGAGTGCTGCGGGGCTACGCGGAATGTGGAGCGGACCCGTGGTCCGAGCGGGCGAAGACGCCCCCACAAAAAGCAATGAGGACTCCGTGACGCCTCATCGGATTCCAAACCGTTTGAACCTGGCGATCGCGGCGGCGGTGATGGCGGCGTGCGTAGTGCTGTTGGGCGCGGCGGGGCGAGCGGAATCGGCCGCGGCGCTTGGGGCGCTGGCGCTCGGCTACGGCATCGTCATGAACACAGGGTACGCGCTGATTCACGAAGCGGAGCACGGGATGTTTCACCCGAGCCCGCGATGGAACGCGGCGGCCGGTGTTGTGCTGGCGCTGTTTTTCCCGGCGCCGTTCCACTTGATCCGGCAGGGGCACCTCGGGCATCACATGCGCAATCGCTCGGATGACGAGGCGTTCGACTTCTACTTCGAAGGCGAGAACCCGGTGTGGAAATACGCGCAGCTTTATGGGACGCTGACCGGAATGTTCTGGCTGGTGATCGCGCTGAGCAACTTCGCGGTCGTAGTTTCGCCGAAGCTGCTCCTGCCCCGTTACGGGCGCTTTGACCGGCCGACGGAGTCGCTGCTCGAATCGCTCAATCCGCGCTACCAGCGCATGATCCGCGCGGAGGCCTTCGCGGCGATCACGCTGCACGCCGCTTTGATGTGGGGTTTCGGCGTCGCGTGGTGGCGTTACGCCGCAGTACTGGCTGGCTTCGGATTCATCTGGTCGGCGATGCAGTATGCCCACCATTTCGGCGCGGCGCGCGATGTGCAGAAAGGCGCGCGCAATCTGAGGACTTTCGCGCTCATCGACAAACTGTGGCTCAATCACAATTGGCACCTGAATCATCACATGCGCCCGACGGTTCCGTGGATCCATCTTCCGGGTCTGTTCCAGGGTGAAGAGTATGAGCGGCGCGGAAGCCTCACCGCCGCGTACTTCCGGATGTGGCGCGGGCCGCGCTTCACCACTGAGCGCATAGAGAACCGTTTTGCCGGCAGGATCATCCGATGAAGGTTCTTGTCGTCACCGGCGGACTGCTCACCGAGAAGGAGACTTCCGTGTGGCGCGCTCTGCGGAAGTCGGCGCGGCAGTGGAGAGCGTCCGAGCACGCGTGGCTTGATTTAAAGATCAAGCTGGTGTTTGCGGAGATGCTGGCGTCGAAGCCGCGGCGGGCTGCCGGTGAAAATTCGCCGCCGGATCTTACGGAAGTGGTTCTGGCGACGCTCCTCCATCAGCAGGGCGTGCCGTATGTGCTGGCGACCTACGACGATCTGTTTGCGCGTCCGGACTGGGCGGCGCGGCAGCTCGCCGAGTGCGATTGCGTGCTTGCCTCGACCACTTTTCTGCGCGACCTCAGCGAAGTCGAGCCGCTCGTGAAGATGTTGAAGCGCCCGCACAACCGCATCGTACTCGGAGGGCCGCTCGCGGGGATTCTCGACGATCGATGGGAGGGCATGCCGGAAGTTGATGTACTGGCGGCAGGGTATGGTGAATTCCTCGTCCCGGCGCTGGTCGAGTGGATGCGATCGGACTATGCGACGCTCGAAGCTCCGCCTGGCGGCCGCGTGGTGCGCAAGCGGCACACGACGATCGTTTACAGCGGAGTTCCACCGACGCAGGATCTGGATTTTCTGCCAACGCCGGACTGGGCGTTATCCCAGCGCGACCGCTCGCGCCGCTACCGCATGATCTACTACGAAAGTGTGCGCGGGTGCCCCTATCGCTGCAACTTCTGCAACTATCCTTATCTCTTCGCGGACAGCCGCTTCCGATACAAGAGCGCGCGGCGGATGCTTGAAGAGTGGGAGCGGTATCTGGCCGGGCTGGACGTCGAGTACATCACGTGCCTCGATTCTTTGTTCACGATGCCGCGGCGGCGGCTTGAGGAATTTTGCCGCGGTCTCATCGAGCGGCGCACGCGCGTGAAGTGGATCTGTTACGCCCGCGCCGACGACCTGGCCGATCCGTCGATCGCGGCGCTGATGCGCGAGGCCGGCGCGCATCAGGTACAGATCGGCCTCGAGTCCGGCGACCAGGGCCAGCTCGACAACATGGACAAGGCCTGCTCAGTCGAGTCCAATGCGCGCGCCATCGACAACTGCCGGCGCTTCGGGATCACCAGCGTGGTTTCGCTGATTGTCGGATTTCCGGGAGAGACCGCCGGAACGCTGGAGCGTACCTACGAATTCATGCGGGCGCATCCGCCGGACTTCTACTTTCTCGCGACTTTCTCGACGCGTGCAACCGGCGTCCCGGTGATGAACGAGTACAATCGCCGCAGGTTCGATCTTCGCACGGTCGCGGATCTGAAAACCGCTGCGCCCTACTGGTCGCATCGCACGATGACGTGCGGCGAGGCGGGGAATCACGTCCGGGAGCTGCACCGCCGGCTCATGCGCGAAGGCGTCTCGCTCAATGCCGCACTGTTCTTCGATCGGATGCTGGACTTCCGGCCCGAGGATCGCGCGGCGCTGCTCGCCCGTCAGCAGACGATGGCGCACAGGCCTGTGCTCGCGAAAGTTTTCGACCGCCTGAACCGGTTCGTGGACCGGCGCATCGCTTCGGATGTTTCCGAATCCCTCGCATGAAGGACTATCCCGCGAGGCTCCGCGCCGCGATGCTGCTGCTGAATTTCTTTCCTCTGTTGCACGTGCTCGCGACGGTCGCAGCGGCCGCCGTGTGGGAGGCCGGAACCCTGGCGCGAACCGCGGCGGTGCTGGCGAGCCTCTACATCGCGCCGCCGGTCCTGGCGCGCTGCGTGCAGGCGGCCGTGAAGATTCCGGAGGGCAGCGTGGCCCTCGACAGCAGAGCGTTCCTGGCTTGGTGGGCCACTGCGCAATTCCAGACCGTGTTCAATCGCTTTCCGTTTCTGGAAGAGGCGCTGCGAATCGCTCCTGGGCTTTACTCGAACTGGCTGCGGTTGTGGGGCTCGAAGATTGGAAGGTTCACGTACTGGGCGCCCGGCACCGCGGTGCTCGACCGGTCGTGGCTCGACATCGGCGACGATGTTGTGTTCGGGGCGGGAGTGAGATTAAATGGGCACGTCCTACTGCGGAATCGCGAAGGGCGGCTCGAGCTGGTTTTGGGCGCGATCCGCATCGGACGGGGAGCGACCGTGGGCGGCTACTCGCTGCTCACGGCCGGCACGGAAATTCCTGAGGGTGAGTCGACGCGCGCCTGCCTGGTATCGCCGCCGTTCACGCGATGGGAGCAAGGGCGGCGCGTCAGGACTCGGATGGAGAAGCAGATGGAGGTGATCGATGAGGAAGATTAGCGTTCTCGCGGCGCTCTTCGGCGCTGTGCTGCTCGGGCAGCAGGTGAGTCCCGAGGAGGAAAAAGAGTGGGTCGAGGTCCGGAAGATCAAGACTCTCTACGAGCAGGCCGTGAGCAACAACCAGATCGACAAGTTGCAGCCGTACCTCGCGAAGAATTTTCGCGGTGTGGTGTTGACGGGTGAAGAGGTCAAGAGCTTCGACGACCTCAAGGCCGTGAACCTGAAGATCCGGCAGCTCATCGGCTCGGGCGGCACTTATAGCGTCAAGGTGAATTACGCACCGGGCGTGATGTTCGGCAACGTCGCGGTTGCCCACGGGAACACCGAGGACACGGTGGTCACGGGCGGCGGGAAGCGCTTCGAATTCCAAACGCTGTGGACCGTTGACCTGGTGAAGGAGCCCGACGGTTGGAAACTGTTCCGCATCCATTCGTCGATCGATCCGGTGAATAACGTCTTTGTGCAGGATACCGTTTACTATTCGAAGATCTTCTATGGAGGAGGCGGCGCACTGCTGGGACTGATCGTGGGTGTGGTGATTCGAGGCATGATGGGCAAGCGCTGAGCTGTGCGCGAGAAGCTTCCGCTGTTTTGGAAATTGTCGGCGCTTCTCACGATTCTGTTCGTGGTGGTTTACGGCGGCACGAATTGGATCAACTCGCAGCGCGCGGATGTGCATCGGCTTTATTTCGACTGGGAACTCGGCATTCCGTTTGTGCCGTGGATGATGTGGGTTTACTTTTCGTTAAACCTGTATCTGGCGCTGACGCTGTTCCTGCTCGATGTGCCGGGACTCAAGCTTTACGCCAAGACGTTCGCCCTGGCGACTCTGGTGGGCGGGGCCGTGCATCTCGTGTTGCCGGCGCGGCTGGGTTTCGACCGGCCTGCGATCCCGCTCGATATGCCGTACAATCTGGTCCCGTCGATGCATGTGACGTACGCCACGATGACTGCTTCGATTCTGTGCCTGGGC
>JBOGMR010000891.1:0-2742 GCA_050746825.1 Bryobacteraceae bacterium
CGACACGAAGAACGCGTCCATGTCGAGGTGGAAGATGGTTTTGCCTGCGGCCACGTCCGGCCTTATTGTAGCGGGTCCACGTGGCGCAGGCGCCTGTGCCCAAGTGTCTGCGCCACTAGTCTTCCGGCAGGTAGCCCGCGACCGCGATCGACGCCTCGTTCGCTAACGTCAGCATCTCGTCGCGGTCGAGCAGCAGCGTGCGCCCGGCGTCGACCGCGAGCGCCGTCGCTCCGGTCTCCTTCATCACGCGAATCGTTTCCGGCCCGACGACCGGGACGTCGAACAACAAGTGCCTCCGCCGCGTCGCCACCTTGACCAGCACGAGGGTGCGTCCACCCGCCAACTCCGCAGCGCGGCGCAGCATCGCGTCGGTTCCCTCCATCGCTTCCACCGCGACGCACGCGCGCTCCGCGATGGCTACGCTCTGGCCTACGTCGAAGCCCGCGAGCGCGTGCGCGATTCGCCGGCCGTAGTCGATCGCGGCTCGCTCCTCTTTCGCCGGCTTGCGCTCCGTCATGGCGCCCTCGCCCGCGAGCAGTGGCTTCAGCAGCAGCGTCGAATCCGTCAGCCGGATGCCTTCATCCTCGAGCGCCTTCGCGACGCCGCCGATCAAAGCATCTGTGTTCTTGCCCGGCAACGACGCAAGCAGCTTCACCAGCCGCCAGTCGGGACGGATCGACGAGAAGATCCGCACGTGCTTCACCTGACCGGCCATGATCACCTCATCGATACCCTCGCGCTTGAGGATTTCAATGAGCTTGCTTAATTCGCCGAGCGAGATCCAGTGGCAGCGCCAGGCCAATGCCTCGACTTCGCGCGACGCCTCCTCCTCGATCCCGATGGCCACGACTTCGTGCCCCAGCTTTCGCGCCGTCTCCAGGGCCAGGAGCGGAAATCGCCCATTGCCCGCGATCAGCCCGTAGCGCTTCATTTGACGAACCCGCGCTTGGCCGTACGAATGAACTCCAGCAGCTCATCGAGTTCCGCGCAATCCGCAACCTCGGCGCGGATGCGTTCGACAGCCTGTGACGTGTTAAGCCCCGAGCGTGTCAGAATCCGCAAGCTTGTTTGAAGCCGCTCGATCACATCCTCCGCAAAGCCGCGCCGCTCCAGGCCGACGCGGTTCGCGCCGAAAACGCGGCTCTCGCGCTCGCTCACCGTGCTCGAAAAAGGCAGCACATCCTGCGTGATCACGCTATACCCGCCGACAATCGCGCACCTGCCTACGCGGCAAAACTGATGCACGCCGGTGAATGCGCCGACCACCGCGTGATCTCCGACCGCCACGTGCCCGCCGAGCGTGACGCCATTGGCCAGTACGACGCCGTCGCCGACATTCGAATCATGCGCCACGTGCGTGTACGCCATCAGCAGATTGTCGTCGCCGATGCGCGTAACCAGGCCGCCGCCCTGGGTGCCGCGATGAATCGTGACGAACTCCCGGATCTTGTTGCGGCTGCCGATGCGCGTCTCGGCGCGCTCGCCTTTGTATTTCAGATCCTGCGAGGCGACACCAACCGTACTGTACGGATAGAAGAGGCCGTCTTCGCCGATCCATGTGGGGCCTTCGACGTAGACGTGCGCCATCAGCCGCGTTCGCGCGCCGATCTCGACTTCCGCACCGACGACTGAATACGGCCCGATGTCCGCCGACTCCGCGACCCGCGCGCCCGGGTCCACGATGGCGGTGGGATGAACCGGCATGCGTCAGCCTGCCGCCTGGCTTTCCTCTTTGTCCGCCAGCTTGCACATGACTTCGGCTTCGGCCACCAGCGCCCCATCCACCGTCGCCTTGCCGGCCATCTTCGCCACCGAGGCCTTGCGTTTCAGCATCGTCATCTCGAGACGAAGCTGATCCCCTGGAACCACCGGCTTGCGGAACTTGGCGTATTCGATCGACACCAGCAGCACCAGCTTGCGGTCGCGATCTTCGATGCTCTTCAGCACCAGCACACCGGCAGTCTGCGCCATCGCCTCCACGATCAACACGCCGGGCATCACCGGGAAGCCGGGAAAATGGCCGTTGAAGAACGGCTCATTCGCGGTGACGTTCTTGATACCGACAATCCGCTCCGCTTCCAGTTCCACGATGCGATCTACGAGCAGCATGGGGTAACGGTGCGGCAGAATTCGCCGGATTTCATTGATATCCAGGATTGACATGGAGATCCGCTATTATAACGTCGTGGATGCTCTTCTCGCTCACGTTCGCACGCGCCAGGCGCGTATCGTCGATCTCATCGCCCAGCTCGTTGGGTGCGAATCGCCCAGCGGCGATTCCGATTCCATCGACCGCTTCGTTTCGCTGGTCGAGGATGTCGTCGCACATATGGCCGAGATTCGCACACTCCCGGGAGGCCACCTCCGTTGCGAGTTTCAGCTCCCGGGCAGCGCGCGAAAGTCGGGCCAGATACTCGCTCTCGGCCATTCGGATACGGTATGGCCGGTCGGAACGCTGCAGAAGATGCCTTTCCGAAACAACCGCGGCAGGCTCTGGGGACCCGGCGTCCTCGATATGAAGTCGGGCATCGCGTTCTTCATTAACGCGATGCAGACGCTGCGCGAGTTGAGGATTCCGGTCCGGCGGCGCGTGGTGCTGTTGCTCAACGCCGACGAAGAAGTGGGGAGCGAATCGTCGCGCGCGTTCACCATCCGCGAGGCCAAGCGCAGCGAGGCCGTGTTGGTGCTGGAGCCTGGCACCGGCCTCGAAGGCAAGCTGAAGACGGCGCGCAAGGGCGTGGG
>JBOGMR010000892.1:0-4693 GCA_050746825.1 Bryobacteraceae bacterium
GTACAGGACCGTATCGAAATCAACGTCGTCCTCGAGCCCGGGCAGATTTCCGAAACCGTGATCGTGCGGGGCGAAACGCCGCTGCTCGAAACCGCCAGCGCTTCCGTCGGACAAGTCGTGGATCAAACCAGCATCGCCAATCTTCCGATGAACGGCCGCGCGGTTTACTTGATTGCGCGGATTTCTCCGGGAATGATTCCAACCGATACGCGTCTGTTTACGCGGGCATTCGACAACGGCGCTGTGTCGAATGTTTCGATGGGCGGCAGCCGCGCCAGCAGCAACAACATCCTGCTCGACGGCATCCCCAACATGAATATTTCGAGCCAGGTCGCGTTCGTCCCCTCGGCCGACGCCGTTCAGGAGATCAAGGTTCAGATCAATACTTACGACGCCGAGTTCGGCCGCGCCGCGGGCGGCGTGCTGAACGCGACGGTGAAATCCGGCACGAACCAGTTTCACGGGTCGGTCTACGAGTTCTGGCGCAATGACATCCTCGAAGCCAACAGCTTCATCAACAACAGCGTCGGCGAGGGCAAGCCGCGACAGCGCTACAACCTGTTCGGCGCTACGGCGGGCGGTCCGGTCTACCTGCCGAAGGTCTACAACGGCCGCAACCGGACGTTCGTTTTCGGGAGTTGGGAGAGCATCCGGCAAGCCGACCCGACCTCGCTGCTGACTACGGTACCGGCTCTGGAGCAGCGCGAGGGGGACTTCTCGAAGACGCTCGATCCCCAGGGCCGGGCTCTGGCCGTGTACGATCCGTTTTCACAGCGCGCGAATCCAGCGCTGGCCGGCGGCTTTCTGCGCGATCCGTTCCCCGGCAATCGCGTTCCGCGCACCAGTATGGACCCGGTGGCGTTGAGGATCCTGGAACAGTACGGCAAGCCCAACAAGCCGGGTTCAGGCCCGACGGCGGTGGACAATTTTTTCTGGTCGGGTGCGTCACCGGACGACTACGATTCCTTCATTATTCGCGCGGATCATAGTATCAGCGGCCTGCAGCGCCTTTTCGCTCGCGTGTCGGCGAGCCGCCGTCCGCGTCTGGGGGATGATGACGTGTTCGGCACTCTTGCAACCCAATCCCGGTTCCTGAACCGCCTCAGCCGGGGCGCGGCGCTCGACTACGTGTATGCGCTGAAGCCGAACCTGCTGTTGAATCTTCGGTACGGCGTTTCGCGCTATGGCAATGTCACTGAAGCTCGCCCCCGCGATTTTGAGCTCAGCTCTCTCGGGTTCCCGAAGGCGCTCGAAGGGCAAGTGGTGAGCCAGTCGTTCCCGGTGATTTCGATCAGCGGAATCCAGACGATCGGCCGGCCGGGAGACGCGGAGGATTTCAGCGATGTGCATACGCTGCAAACGAGCATGACCCGGATCGGGAGCCGGCATGCGTTGAAATATGGCTTTGAGTCGCGGGTGTACCGCGATGTGGGCAACAGTGCCGGGAATGCTTCGGGGTCGTTCTCCTTTAACGATGCGCGCACGCGCGGGCCAGACCCGGTGCGCAACGTGGTCAGCGGCCACCCGGTGGCTTCATTCCTGCTTGGGACACCGAACAGCGGCAGCGTGGATAAGAACGTGGCGACCGCGTTCCAGAATGTTTTTTCCGGAGCCTATGTTCAAGACGATTTCCGCGTGTCCTCCAGGCTCATGGTGAATATGGGATTCCGCTGGGAGTATGGAGGCCCGCGAACCGAACGCTTCAACCATATGATCCGCGGCTTCGCCTACAACACGCCCAGTCCGCTGCAACCTGCGGCGCCGAATCTGAGAGTGAACGGGGGTCTGCTTTTCGCCGGTGTCGACGGGCAGCCGCGCGGGCAGACCGATACGGCATGGAAGAGTTTCTCGCCGCGATTGGGCATCGCTTACGAGTTGCATCCCAAGGTGATCGTGAGGGCAGGCTACGGGATTTTCTATTCCGGCACGACGGTTACGGGCCGTGGAACAGGCGCGTCACCCGGTTTCAGCGTGGCGACGCCCATGGTGACAAGCCTTGACGGCATCACGCCGGCGGACCGGCTCGGCAACCCATTCCCGTCCGGCCTCCTTCCGGCGATCGGCGCCTCGCAGGGGCTCATGACGCTGGCCGGCCAGGGCGCGACGTTCACCGAGGTGACGCGCCCGGTCTCGTATGCCCAGCAATACAGCCTCGGTTTTCAGTATTCGCCGCTGCGAGATCTACTGATCGAAGCGACTTACTCCGGCAATCGCGGGATCCACCTGCAGAACAACAACCTCAACGTCAACCAGCTCACGACCGAGCAGTTGCGCCTGCAGGACGCTCTTCTGGTCCGCGTTCCGAATCCCTTCTTCGGCAGGATTACTACCGGTTCGCTTGCTACAGCGACGACCACCACTGCCCAACTGCTGCGCCCTTATCCGCACTTCACCGGCGTGACGCTTCGCGAGTTCACCGACGGCAGTTCGAGCTATCACTCGTTCCTGTTGAAGGTGGAGCGCCGCTTCGCCAGGGGGTTCACCTTCCTGGGCGGCTACACCAATTCCAAGCTTCTGGACAATATTGGCGCTCGCCAGAACAACTACAATCTGGCCGCCGAGCGCTCGCTGTCGGCCATCCATACTCCGCAGCGGCTTACGCTCAGCGGTGTGTGGGAGCTTCCCTTGGGACGCGGCGGCAACGCGCTATCGCGGAAGCTGCTGCAGGGATGGCAGCTCAACTGGGTGGGTACGCTCCAGACGGGAATTCCGCTGGCTGTCACCAGCAGCGTGAACACAACGCAGTCGCAGGGGGGCGGGCAAAGGCCGAACAGTACGGGCGGATCGGCGCGGCTCGAAGGCCCGGTCAAGGACCGCCTCAACTTCTACTTTGATACCTCACGATTCGTCAACCCGGCGGCCTATCAGTTCGGCAATCTCGCTCGCACACTGCCCGACGTGCTGGGGCCAGGACTGCACAACTGGGATATTTCGGCCAGCAAGGAGACGCGGATCGGCGAGAACCTGCGTTTTCAGTTGCGCTGCGAGGCGTTCAACATTTGGAACCATCCCGCATTTGGCAATCCAGGGACGACCTTCGGAACTGCGTCCTTCGGCCGGATCAATGAAGTCGCTAACCGAGCCAATCCGGCGCGGCAAATCCAGCTTGCAGGACGGCTCACATGGTGAGCGTCTGAAACGGATGGACCACTTGGGCGCCGTTGGCTTAGGAACCTGGGACGTCGTCTTGTTACAATACCGCTACAAAGGGGTCGCACATGCCACGGATCGGTCTGCTCTTTTTGTTGACGTTGACGCCAGGGTTGTTCGCTCAGAGTCCCACGGTTTCGGGCCGGATACTCGACGGTACCGGCGCTTCAATCCCGAACGCGCGGGTGGAAATCACAAACCGTAACACGGGTGTCCGCACGGCTACGGACACCAACGGCGAAGGGCTTTTCGTGCTGCCGCCGGTGGCGCCGGGGACGTACCAGATCACGGCGGGGGCTGCCGGTTTCAAGGAAGCGCGGATCGAATCGTTCCCGCTTGAAATCGGTCAGACGCGCACGATCAATCTGACGCTCCAACCCGGCGAGGTGAAGGAATCGATTACGGTGGCGGATACAGCGCCGCTGATCACGACGGCGCGCCCTGATCGGGGAACGGTGGTGGAGAACAAGTTCCTGATGTCGATTCCGTTGAACGTGCGCAATCCTTACTTATTGCTGGCGAACGTGCCGGGCGTGACGACGGGCCGGCTGGCGGGCGATAACACGGCGTCGCAGTCTACGACGAACAATTTCCGCATCAACGGCGGGCGGGGATCGACGAGCGAGATTCTGATCGATGGCGCGGCCAATACGGGGACATATAACAACCAGGTATCGGCGATGCCGATGCTCGATTCCATACAAGAGTTCAAAGTGAACACATCGCCATATGCGGCCGAGTTTGGACGCACGGGCGGCGGCGTGGTGAGTTTCTCGATCAAGTCCGGTACGAACGAGCTGCACGGGACGTTGCATGAGTTTCTGCGCAACAGCGTGCTCGATGCGGCGGGATTCAATTCGAATCGCGCGGGGCTTACGAGCAAGCCGAGTTTCAAGCGCAACCAGTTTGGATTCACCAGCGGCGGGCCAGTGTGGATCCCGAAACTCTATGACGGCCGCAACCGCACGTTCTGGTTCGTGGCGTATGAGGGGCTGCGGCAGCGGAGCCTGAATCCGTACACCGGTACTGTGCCGACCGAACTCGAGCGGCGGGGCGATTTTTCGCAATCCCGCGACACAAACGGATCGTCATTCCTGATCTACGATCCGCGGACGACACGGCTCGATCCGGACCGGCCGGCGGGCGTGACGCGCTACATCCGCGACCTGTTCCCCGGCAATGTAGTTCAGGCCGGGATCATCAACCCGATTGCGACGAACGCGTTCAAGTATTACCCGGCGCCGAATCAGCGCGGGCTGGGCCAGAGCGATATCAGCAATTTCTTTGTGGCCGCCGCCAATGCGCTGGACGGCGACCGCATGGACTGGCGCGTGGACCATCAAATCAATTCGAAGCATTCGCTGTTCGTGCGCCACAACTGGTTTGAGAACATCAATGCGCAGCCGCTGGTGTTCGGGAATTTCGCCTCGCCGGTGGAGACGCCGAACCGGATTCCTGGAATTAACTTCGTGGGGAACCATACCTGGGCCATGGGGTCTGGAACCATCTTCCAGCACCACCTGTCGTTTGCACAGAGCGAAAC
>JBOGMR010000893.1:0-2472 GCA_050746825.1 Bryobacteraceae bacterium
AGCGAGCGGTTGGCGCGCCTCACGGCACGTCCCCCAAGAAAACCGCCATAGGCTTGCCTTGCTCCTCGACCACATAGCGGATCGCCTCACGATCATCCTGATCCCTCCACAGCCATCGCGTGCTTCCGTGACGTGCCCATCGCCTCCGGCCTCGTTCATCGCCTTCGAGCCGGTTCTAAGCTCGGCTGGCATACGCCTTGAAATCATTCATCACCTTCTCGGGCCGAACTTCCGCTTCTACGATCACAAGCCACGTGATTGCTCCGCACATGCGCGGCTAACAGATTCCAACCACGGTGTAAGCAGACCTCCCGGAGCGTTTCGAGCACGATCGTGCGGCTGTCGCCGCCCAGCTCATAAGGGGGCTGATTCATGCTGCGGCGTTCCGCAGCAACGCGATCTGGATCGGCTTCCAGCCACCTAACGTGTACGCACCCTGACGGTCGCGGCTCAGTCTGGCGTACCGGCTACACTCAGATTTCGTCGACTCGCCTACATTTCGCCCGCTTGACAACGCCTCCGAAGAACACTAACCATATAGGGATTCAGCAGTAGGGGTTCCCGATACGCGTTCCCAATTTGCTGGTTCACGAAGGAGAGGAAAGTATGAGGTTCAGGGGTGAGGTCTGTTTGCTGCTCAGTCTGTGTCTTGCGGTAGCCGCGGTCGGGTTGCTGCCGTCCGTCGCGCAAGCGCAGGTTCTTTATGGCTCCCTTGTCGGTCTGATTGAGGACACATCCGGGGCGGTCGTTCCCAACGCGACGGTCACACTGATGAACAAGGACACCGGCCAGAGCCGGAGTGTCACGACGGACGAAGGCGGCCGATACTCGCTGCTGAACACCCCGGCCGGAAGATACGACGTCAAAGTCTCCGCCTCGGGCTTCAAAGTGCTGACGAGATCCGATGTCGAGGTCACCATCAACTTTGTCACACGCGTCGACTTGAAACTGGAAGTCGGAGCCCTGACCGAAACCATCACGGTTGAAGCGACAGCCGCGGTTCTGCAAACTGACCGATCTGACGTGCGGCACGAAATCGCCGGAGCGACGATCCAGAACATGCCGCTTCCCGCCTACCGTAACTATCAGAGCCTGGTCGCCCTGGTTCCCGGAGCCACACCGCCCGGATTCCAGAACGCGGTCGTCGATACGCCGGGACGCGCATTGCGCTCTTTCGTCAACGGCACCGCGACCAATAACAACAACACGCTGACAGACGGCGCGGTAAACATCAACATCTGGCTGCCGCATCACGTCGCCTACGTGCAACCGGTCGAGTCGATCGAAACGGTGAACATGACGACCGGCAGCTTCGATGCGGAGCAGGGTATGGCCGGCGGTATGGCGGTCACGGTCGCCACCAAGTCCGGCACCAACGATCTGCACGGCACGGGCTGGTGGTTCAACAACAACCAGCACTTCAACAGCGCCCGGGTTTACTTCCGCCCGGCAGGTTACACGAATCCGCTCCAGATTCTCAATATCTTCGGCGGCAATTTGGGCGGTCCGATAAGGAAGGACAAGCTGTTCTACTTTTTCAATTTCGAGCGCACCACGGAACGTTCGGGAGTGTTCGGCAACTATTCGACCGCGCCGGCAGACTTCCGCGCGGGCGACTTCAGCAAGTGGACGCAGTACGCCGTGGTGTACGATCCGGCGTCGGCCCCGCAATCGAGCGCGGCTTCCCGCACGCCGTTCCCGAACAACGTGGTTCCGCAAAACCGCTGGAATGGGATCTTCCCGAATATCTACAAGGACGTTCCGCTGCCCAACCAGGTCTCTCCCACCGACCCGCTGAATCTCGGCGGAAACTACGGGGCGGGCGGAATTCTGAAGCTGAACCGCAATCAATACGACACCAAGATCAACTACAACATTTCGCAGAAGCTGGCGGCGTGGGGCAAGTACAGCCGCATGGACGCCCCGGTTCAGGGCAAGTACGTTTTTGGCGATCTCGGCGGACCCGCTCTGGGTACGGAAGGTTTTGGCGACACCACGACCCAACTGCTGACGGGCGGTTACAACTACACCTTCTCGCCATCATTCCTCATGGATGGCGTGTTCGGCTATACAAGGATGGACCAGGTGGTCGGCATTCCGAATGTCGATAAGAACATCGGACTCGACGTCTGGAAGATTCCGGGCACAAATGGCGGCAAGCAATACGCCAGCGACAACCGCTACGGCGGCGCGCCGCAGGTATCCGGTTATGGTTTCGACTACGTCGGAGTCGGCGCCACGTGGGCCCCGGTGTGGCGGCACGAGCGGGCCTATACGTATCAGACCAACTTCAGCAAGATCCACCGGTCGCATGAATTCCGGTGGGGGTTCGAGGCTCGCCGGCTCGAGTTGAACCACTGGCAGCCGGAGACCGGCAATCCACGCGGCTCGATCAGCTTCGGCGCGGGGACAACGTACAGTCCGAACGACACCAAGCGCGGCGCGGCCAATTCTTTCGCGTCGGCCTTGCTG
>JBOGMR010000894.1:0-5886 GCA_050746825.1 Bryobacteraceae bacterium
CGTGGCGCCGGCACGTGGGCGCATCTCACTGCTCCCTGACCGCCACTCCCAATTCTTGAAACCAGGTTCATTTCTCGATCACGTGGCGCAGAGCGCCGTCGGTATTACACAGTCGAAAATCGCCGCCCGCGCAGATTTCGTCTGGTGGACGTGGCGCAGGCACTCGTGCCTGCCGCGCCGGGACTCATCCCGGCGCTTGGGGGGCAGACTTCAGTCTGCCCATCGCCGGCTTCAGCCCGGCGATTCTTTTTGGTTGCGGCTCTGCCGCTCTGCGGGGCAGGCGATTTCGCCTGCCCGCTGGTTTTGACATCTTTACATCCCCGAAGCAATCAGCCGAATCGGCCCCAGCAGACCCGACGCCACCGGTTCAATCCTGTCCATGTCCTGCGCCTCGAAGCGCGCCCCATACCGCGGGTGGAGCAGCCTGTAATCCGGCGGCGCGCGGCCGGCCATATGGTTGACCGCAAGATTCGCCACTACGATTCGCACCTGGTTCGCGCCCGGCTTCAGCATCGGCGTCACGTCCACCTTGTAGGGAGGGCGCCACACCGATCCCGCGCGCCTGCCGTTGACGTAAACCACTGCCGCTTCGCGCACGGGTCCGTCGAGCCACGCGCGCATTCCGTTCGTGCGCCGGGTCTCTGCCACCGCTCTGCCCTCGCCGAAATCAAGCGCGATCCGAGTGTCGGGCCGAATGAGCTCAGGAGGGACCGTCACCTCTTTCTCGTACGCCGCCGTGCCGGAATAGAAGCGCGTGTGCTCGTCGTCGGTCCACGACCGGAGCGTATCCATTTGCACAGGCGAGCCGCCGCTCGCGAACGTAACCTTCCAGCCCGTGCTGATGTCAACCGGCCGGCCGATAGGCCGCATCGCAGGCGGAGCGGCGAACGGCCCGCTGCGGCGCGCGAACACGAGCACCCGCGATTCGTAGGGCGCCAGATCGAGCGCGATGGTGGTCGCGCCGTTCGCCCAGTCGAGCACAGCCACCGGAGTGATCGCGCCGGTCGTCGCATCCCACCACTCCGGTTCCCTGCCAGTGACGCGAAACGTGGCGCGCAGGTTCTTGCTGGTGTTTCCCACGTTGGCGACGAAGTAAATCTCGCCAAAGTCCGTCGTGCGGTGTACGAATCCGATTTCCGAAGTTGCGGCCGAAAGGCCCATATCGGGAGCCAGCAGCGAATTGAGCGTCCTGCCGAGCGCGCTTTCCTCCGGCGCCAGCCGGGCGCGGGCGGTGGCGCCTTCAAACAGCCGCCGGCTGATCTCCCGAACCTCCGCGCGATCGCTCTCACTGGTCATCAAGCCGGGCGCCGTCGACGGAGTGCGCTTCGTCGCCACCAGGATGCCGCCGCGCCCGGCAAACTCTTCGAGCCTTCGGATTGTCGCTAGCGGCATTCTCTCGACGCCCGGCAGCACGATCACGCGATATCCGAGCCGCAATACCGGATCGAGCGTTCGGTCATCAAAGAAATCGAGGCCGTAACCGGCGTCGAGAATCTGTCCCATCGCCTGCGCGCCCACGCGCTCGCGCAGAATGTCGATCATGTGGACGTGGCCCGCTGTGAAACTCGACCACGCATCACTGTTCGGCAGATACAACGCGACATCGTTGGCCGCCTTGCCCTGCCGCAGCATGTGACTCACGCGCTGCAAATAGCGCGCGAGATCGGGCATCGCGATCCACCACGGGTTCTTATCGTTGAACACCCCGGCCGCATAGAACCGCCACCCCGGATACTCTTCGCCTTCCGGCGTGTATGGCCATCCGTGCCCGATGAGTTGATTGACGCCCTGGAGGAAGTGAAGATCCGCTTCCGCTTTCAGGTCGAGAGGAGTTGCGCGGAACACGGGCGAGTGCAGCCACGTCCACGTTTCCGAGCTCGCGACCGGCCGCCCGTAAAGATGGCTCGCGGACGCAGCCCAACGCGACGCGCGCACGATTCTCCACTGCGACCCCTCGCCTTCCGGGATGCCGGCGAACGAATTACTCGACACAACCGCGGGCGGGATGCCGTAGCCCTGAATGCGAAACTTCGTGCGGTTCTTCATTGCCCAGTCACGCATCGGAGTGAGGAACCGGTCTTCGAGCAGCTCGGTGAGAGTCTTTCCCCAATCGTGACGGATGTCCGCAGTGCGCGGGCCAACATCGGCGACCAGCGCGGGCAAGTGCGGCTTCAGATCGTATCCGCGGCGCTTGCGAAATTCGTCGAGCAGATCGGGCGTCCAGTCGGAAGCGAACACTTCGAGGCTGTCGCAGAAGACCGCATTCGGCCGCCGCGTTCCGAAGGCCTGCATGAGGCGGTCGCCGACGGTATGCAGGTAGTTGTCGATGGCCGAGCGATCGTAGTGATCGAGGACGTAAGCTCCACCAGATCCGCGGGCGCCGCGATAAGCCCGGCGCAGGCTGCCGTAAGCGCGTACACTCGCAACCAGATGGCCATTCGTTCATACTAGAACGGATTGGGATTGCGAGGCGCAGGTCTCCAACCTTCGCCCCAGGAGCAGAGGATGAACAGCAGAAGAGAATTCGTTCGAAATGCCGCGGCAGGCGCCGCTGCAATGGTTGCGCACGCGTGGGCCCAGGGGCCGGAATCGCACATCGAGGTTCTTCCGAATGAGGCCATCGGGAGAATCGCGCCCGAGATCTACGGCCACTTCGTCGAGCATCTCGGCGGCGTGGTCTACGACGGCATTTGGGTGGGCGAAAACTCGCGTATCGCGAACGTCGGCGGGATTCGCAAGCAGCTCGTCGACGCGCTCGCGAAGACGAAGCCGAGCGTGATCCGGTGGCCGGGCGGTTGCTTTGCGGATCAGTACGATTGGCGGGACGGCGTCGGGCCGCGCGAGCGCCGGCCGAAGCGGACCAACTTCTGGGTCGACTCGCCGGAATGGCCCAAGAACGCCAGGCGCGACGGCCCTCAGGTTTACGATCCGAATCATTTCGGCACCATCGACTTCGCGCGGTTCTGCAAGCTGAGCGGCGCGCAGCCCTACTTCGCTGCGAACCTCCGCAGCCTTCCCGCGCAGGATTTCTGGCGCTGGGTGGAATACTGCAACTCGCCGGCGGGCTTGAGTACGCTGGCCGTCCAGCGGGCCGGCGATGGCGAGCGCGAGCCGCTCAACGTGCGCTATTGGGGCGTCGGCAACGAGTCGTGGGGCTGCGGCGGCAACTTTGCCCCCGAGGACTACGCGATCGAATACCAGCGCTACGCTGCCTGGGTTCCGCGCTACGGCGTGCAGCTCGCGATGATCGGCTCGGGTCCGAACGGAGGCAACCTCGATTGGACCCGCAAGTTCTTCGCGAAAACTGGAGGGCGCGGCCTCGGGCGCATGTGGGGTTGGGCGCTGCATCACTACTCCTGGAACGCGAGCGGCGGGCGCACGAACAACTGGTTTGGCGGCAAACGCGATGCGTTGAAGTTCGACGCCGAGCAATATTACGAAATCCTGCGCGAAGGCGATCTGATGGACGGGCTCATCAAATCTCATTGGGACGCGATGGGCGAGGTCGACCGGCAGCACCGCGTCAAACTGGTGGTGGATGAGTGGGGCTCCTGGTATGCGCCTGGCACCGAGCCGTTCCCGGAAGCGCTCATCGGACAGCAGAACACGATGCGCGACGCCGTCCTCGCGGGTCAGACGCTTGACACGTTCCACCGCCACGCCGAGAAGGTGGCGATGGCGAACATCGCGCAGCTCGTGAACTGTCTGCAGTCGCTGTTTCTCGCGCACGAGGACAAGTTCTGCGTAACGCCCACGTATCACGTCTTCGACATGTACTCCGCGCATCAGGGCGCACAAGCTGTGCGGGCTGTGTTCACGGCGCCTGCGGTGAACTACACACGGAACGAGAAGCCGGCGGCGCTGCCGGGGCTGAACGGCTCGGCGTCGCTGAACGGCAGGCAGATCGTGCTGACGGTGACCAATCCGAGGCTCGATCAGGCGCGCGCCACTGAGATTACGATTCGCGGCGGAACGGTGAAATCAGTGGAGGCCGTTACTCTGGCCGCGAGCGACGCTCATGCGCACAACAGCTTCGAGGCGCCGCGCGCAGTGGAGCCAAAGGAGCATTCGATCCCGCTGCGCAGAGTGCTGGTGCATCGCTTCCCTCCGGCCTCGGTGACGAAGTTGGAGATCGTGCTCGCCTAGCGGCACTACTTCAAGCGGGCGACGTCGCGCGCCGTGGCAGCAAGCAGGTCGTCGAGTTGCCGGCGCGTCCAGAGGCGGCCGCCGGCGGCGACGGCCCGGATCTTCTTCGTGTTCGCGATGTCGTCGAGAGGGCTGGCGTCGAGGAGCAGCAGGTCCGCAGCTTGCCCCGGAGCAATTCCGCCTTGCTTCGCTTCGATTCCGTAGAACTCGGCCGGGTTGTGAGTCGCGGCGCGGAGCGCCTCCATCGGCGTGAAGCCGAGACGGGCAACGTAGATCTGAAGCTCGTCGTGCAGACTGAAGCCGGGATAAATGAACGCGACAGCGACATCGGTTCCCGGGAGAAACTTCACGCCGGCCTCGCGCACTTCGACGAGATCGCGCCAAAGGCCGGGGACAATTTTGCGAAGAGCGCCGGATTCGGCGTCCTTCTTTTCTTCCACCTGCTCGCGCCAGTCGGTGAGAAGGTAGCCGCCGATGTAGCGGCGCCGCGGATCGGAGCGCGCATCGCGCGACTCTTTGGTTTGCATCATTCGCGACGCCTGGTCGTAGGGGATCAGCACCGAACCGTCGAGATTCACTACGGTGGTCGACATCCACGTGCCTTGGTCGCGCATTCTCCCAAAGAGCGCGGCGCGCTGATCGCGAGTCAGGTTGTCGAGAGGCGGAAAGGCAGGCGAGTGCTCGACCGATTTCATGCGTCCGATATAATCTTCGGGCCTTCCGAACGCGTGGCCGGCGAGAGGCAGGCTGGCGCGCCGCGCGGCATCGGCGATTGCATCGAAAACCTCGGGGCTCGCGACGGTACGGATCTTGATGTGGTCCACGTGCAATCCCGCCAGAAACTCGACGGCTTTGCGCGCTTCCTCCGGCGTTCCTGCGCCGATGCGGATGCGATCGACCGGCTCCACCCCGCCTTCGGACTTCATGCGGACGACGTTCGCCTTCGATTCGAGGATTCGTCCGGAGGTGCGAATTCGAGGTCCCGCGCGCTTGCCGGCCTCGATCTCTGCGCGCCAGCGCAGCACCTCGTCGGGGTCGCTGCCCATGTCGCGAACCGAGGTCACGCCGTTGGCAAGGAAGAGCGCGAGGCTGGTCTCACCCGCCTTCGTCAGGTGGACGTGATTGTCCCAAAGACCGGGGATGAGGAACCGGCGGCGGCCGTCAACGGTGCGGTACCGAGCAGCAAATTTCACTTCGCTCGCAGGGCCGGCGCCCATGATGCGCCCTTCATCGACGAGTACAGTTTGGCCAGGTACAACCGAGCGCGCACGCGGATCAATGACTGTGACATCCACGATCGCTATCTGAGCGTGGAGGAATTGAGCCGCAAGAGTCAACAGGCGGAGACGCATCATGGCTTCACATCGATCTTGTGGTCCCGCAGCGTAGTGCCGACGGCTTGAGCAAGGCTCGATATCGCTTTGTTGAAATCGAGATTGGCCACCACTTCTCGGCGGCGCGAGTCGGCAAATTCGTTCTGACGCGTGAGCACGAGGAAGTTGGTCGATTCGCCGGTTTGAAACAGCCGCACTTCGCTGTCGAGCTTCTCCTTCGCCGCACGTGCGCTGGTTTGAGCGGCCGCGATGCGCTGGCGTGCGGTCTGCAAAGCCTGGAGCGAGTTGCGCACTTGAGCCGCGATCGCCTGCTCGATCTGCGCGCGCTGCAGCTTCAGACGACGCTCGGCGATTACGCTCTGCGCCAGGTTCGCCTCAGCGGTATGGTTGCGCGGCGTCCAATCGA
>JBOGMR010000895.1:0-5234 GCA_050746825.1 Bryobacteraceae bacterium
TCTCACATGCAGCGAGCACGAGCGAGACAGAAAACGACCCGCCGTACGCTCTCGCACGGAGGCCGGCAGGCCGACATCACGACAGAAGGAACTTACCTTGGGAATTTTGCGCCGGAAAGTAGCTAGGGTGAATCGCTGAAACTCAGTATCGGTGTACTAGGAATTCCGCCTTAGAGGATTCGGACCAAAAAGCCTGCGTCCGCAGCCGACAGCGCGCGCCTGGGCAGTTCAACTGCCTCCAACTCTTGGGTGAATCTCCTTCGCGTTGCCGAACTTGCTTGCGTTGAACTAAACCACTTCGAGGTACTCAGCTTCGCCCGTAGCGTGGAGCGATGCTCCTGAGGAACATCGGACACAAGCCTGCTCCATAGAATCACTAACTTGCCGTTACGCCATCTGGTGCAACTCATCCGCCGTCGCCGGCCGTTCTATTACCAGCGCGCGGGCGAGCAGCCGATCGATGACCATATCTTCCACTCCGGGGCCGGCGATCTGGTAGCGGCGCGCCATCTCAGCCACCACGATCCCGAGCCGCACACGACGCTCGGCAATCCGCCGGAATTCAGCGGCATCGGCGTCCGCGGTTGCCCCGCGAGACTGCGCCGCCTGCCAGATGGCGGCGAACTCGCGTTCCACCACGGCTCCTGGCGCGGTGAAAACGTAGGTGCGTTCGAGATAATCGAGCACCTGCTGCTTCAGGTGCCCGCGCAGTGCTTCTACGGTAAGGCCCGCCGATTCAAGTTCGCTCTCGCTCGCCGTCAGGCGCTCCAGCGTCACGCGCGACAAATCAGGTTCAGGGAGATCGGGAGGGCGGAGTGCCGTCAGGCGCAACTCGACGTCGCCGGATTGTTGCGGCGAGATGTCGATGGCGGCGACCAGGCTCCCCTTGGGTACCGCGCTCGACGCCGCCTCGTCGGCAAGACGTTTCAACACGTCAGCGCGTGCGGAAGTGCCGTAGCGTTGTTCCAAAACGTGCCTTGGAATCTTGCCCGGACGAAATCCAGGGAGGCGAAGCGTCTGCCCGAGTTTTGCAAGGTGCTCTTCCACCATTGTGCGCACACGGTCGCCTGCGATCCGGACGGTGTAACTCCGCTCGACACCTTCCTCGACGACGACACCTTCCTGCATTACAGCAGGGGCGGGCGGCTCCGCCTCAGCGGCGCTGGCCTCGAGTTTGTAGGCGACGGTCACTCGCAGGGAAGGGCAAGCCCGGCTCGGCGAGCGTCCGGCATGAACAATTCGGGAATCAAAGAGGATCGCGCGATTCGGCCGCGGCCGCACGCTCAGCGCAATCTCGCCCTGCTGGCCGTAAAATACGGTCTCCCCCTCCCATTCCTCTTTCCACTCCTTGACCGGATAATAGAGCAGCGTAAACGACCCGGGCCGTACGTCATCGTGGTGTGCCTGGCCGCCCAGGCCATAGGTGTGCCCGTTGGCGTACTGCCGGATCACCCGTAGTGGAGCTCCCACCAGTTGCTCGCAGCGTTCCCGCGCATGCTGCCAGAGCAAGTCAAAAACCTGAATTCCCTCCAGATCCATTTTCCAAAAGCGTCCCCAATCTTCTTCGCGCGAGGCATGTCCGAAATACCATCCTTTCGCCGCGTCGATCTTACAGGCTTCGGCGAACAGTTCGGTAGAACCCAGGTCATCGATGATTTCGAGCAGCGGTTCGGAAGACAAAGTGAGTGGCCGCTCCTACGGGTCGACGGCGTAGCGGAGCAGGTTGTGATAACACTTGGAGAGCAGCAGGACACCTTCTTTATCCTGTGCGGCCTCGGCGCGGTCCACGGCCTTGCTCAAATCGTACAGCACAGCCCGAATCCGCTCGTCGCGCACGGCACATTGAATCCACGTGACGGCGGCTTGCCGCATGCCGCGTGTGACCGGCGCCACGCGATGCAGCGTCGTCGCGGGATACACGACGGCTTCGCCCGCCGCCAACTTGACTTCCTGCTCTCCTAAGGGGAGCTCAATGATGAGTTCACCGCCCTCGTACGACTCGGGCGCGCTCAAAAAAATAGTGACGGCGAGGTCGGTCCGCATCGGGTGGGGTGCGCCCATGATTGCGCCATCGATATGCGTGCCGTAGTGCATGCCTGGCTCGTAGCGGCTGTACGTAGGCGCCAGAATTCGCTTGGGATGGGCGAAGATCTGAAATTCGCGATTCCGCCGGAGTGCCGAAAAGACGATTTCGTCCAGAGGGGCCCACTCGTTGCCCGCCCGCGGCAGTTGCAGATTCTGCTTTACGTCCTGAGCAACCCCAACGGCCGTGGCCCTGCCGTCGACGAAAGTGGCGCGGGAAAGCTCCGCAACGAAACGCTGCACCTCTTCGGTCGACAACACTGGCAGGACCTGGAGTTCCATGCCCGCCCTTTTTTGGCCGGTCTACTTCGTGCGTTTGCGCCGAAGCGCCAATGCACCGGCAAGCGCTAATCCGACGCCGGCGGTTGTGGATGGCTCGGGTACCTCTGCGGACTGTGCCGCGAGGTTCAAATCGTAAAACGCGGTTTGTTCCTGCTGGTTCACGCCCACCACGAGAATTCCGTCGCCTGGAACGATGCCATTGAAGATGGGCGGGTTAGTTGCCGGGCCATTCAGAACGCCGCCCCCGCTGTCGAGGACGCTGTAGCTTGCGTTCAGTTCGTAAGAACCGGTTAGGGTATACGCCCCACCCGCCGCCAGTCCCAGGAAGCGAAAGAAATCATTGTCGCTGATAGTCTGAAGACCGCCAACCACATTGTCCGTTCCGAGGGGAAGATCGTTCGCAGTGCCAAACGTGTTGTTGAAATCAACAACCGTCGATTCGTTGAAAGGAGTTGCTTGCGCGACACCGGCGGCCACGGCAGTTAGGCAGGTGGTGGTGAGCAGTTCGCGCGCGAGCTTCTTCACCGCTTTGACCGGCGACTTCTCAGAGAACTTCATTAAGCTGATCCTCCGATGACACAATATGTATAGTCCGCCTGGACGGCACACGCCCAGCGGCATCGGTCCAGTATACTTCAGGACCCGAGTCCGCCGCTACCGGCGCCGGCTCCTCGGTGTACTAAGGCGCCCCGTGGGAAAAACCGCTCTCACTGGCGCGGCTGACGTGTTCATTCTACTAAGCCGCACGCGTAAGCAAGCGGGGCGGCCGCCCTTTGGGTCCCGGCTCAGAACAGATACCGCAAGCCGAATTGCATCTCCCGATTATTGATGATCGTCGAGTTAATGGCGCCGAAATCGGCCGCGCCGAGGTTGCGGCTGGGCGCATTGAACTGCGGAGTGTTGAGAAAATTGAATGCCTCGTACCGGAACTGGAGGCGGTGTCCTTCGCGCACGGAGAACTCCTTGAAGCAGGCGAAGTCCCAGGTCTTCTGGCCGGGAGAATCGAAAAGAGACACGCCGGCGTTGCCATAGCCTTTGGGACCGAGGAAAATGCCCTCGCCCGCGCAGCCGTCGCATTTCGAACGCACGAACGCCGAGGTGTTGAACCAGCGGCTGAGGCTCCGGTCAGACATGGCCCGGTCGACTTTCTGGCCGGCGACGATGTGCGCGCGAGCGGCGCCGCTCTGCGGTCCGGTGTTGTGCGAATCGCCCGATTGACCCACCGTGACCGGCAGGCCCGACTGCAGCGCGACGATGCCGTTCACCGCCCAGCCGCCGAGAATCCAACCCTTGGGCCCACGATCGTTGCGCAACCACGGCAGCTCCCAGATGTGGCTGAAGACGTAGCGGAATCGCTGGTCGATCTGCGAGCGGCCGTAATCGGCCTTCCGGTTGCGCGGATCCTGCGTGTAGTTTGTGCCGTAGGGCCCGCCTTCGTTGACGCTATAGCCGATGCTGTTCGCCTTCTGATAATTAAACGACGCGTGGAACGTGATGCCCTTCGAGTAGCGCTTCTCGGCGCGAAGTTGCAGCGCGTTGTAGTTGCTGCTGGTCCACGATTCGAGCAGGCGCACCGTGCCCAGCTCACGCAGTTGATTGGGCTGGCGCGAATCGACATAGAATCCATACGGACGGCGGGCCTGCACCGCGCCGAGACCGGGGTCGGGGTTATTCCAGTTCTGCACCGGCATGTCGATATGGCTTGCGGCGCTGCCGACGTAAGCGACGCCGAACACCATGTCCTGCCCCAAACTCTTTTCGATCTCCGCCGACCACTGCCAGATATTGTTGTTGAGGTACATCGAGCGGTTGCCGTTGCCTGGCTGAAGCCACCCGAGCGCGACCAGCGCGGCCGGACCGCCGCCTGCGGGAGCGCCCGCAAATGGATTGCTGATCGTCGCGGTGGGCCGGTTACGGTCGTTGTTGAACACCGTCGAGCCGGACAGCGGCGGGTTCAACCCCAGGATGTTGAAGTTGTTCGTCTGCTGCGGGCTGTAGAAATTGCCCGCGCCCGTGCGCAGCACCATCGTGCCGGTGAGACGATACACCACGCCGAGACGCGGCATGAACTGCTTCCTACTCACGTCGTAGAGCGCCTGGCTCACGAACGGCTCGGGCACGAGCATCGGCGCGACAACGTTGTTGACGGTGCGGATATCGTCCTTGGCGAAACTGAGATTCCGAATGCGGCCGCCGGCGTCGGTGACGGCGCCGTACCAATCCCAACGCAAGCCGAAGTTAACGGTGAGGCGCGGCGTCGCCTTCCAGTCGTCGAGGACGTAAAAGCCCAGCTTCTGCTGATGCATGTCGTTGGTCGGGACGCCCTCGGCCGAGTTGGCGTTGAGCGGGTAGCCGAGCATGAACGCCGCAAAGCCGTCGGGGATACCGGCGATGTCGCGCGTGAAACTGATCTGGCCGCGCGGCAGATTGCTCGCCTCGTTGACCACCGGTGCGTTCCGGTATTCGACGCCGAACTTGAAGTTGTGTTTGCCGCGATTGATGGACAGGCTGTCGGCGGCCGACCAGGTTTCGTTCACATTGAAAGTCACGTTGCCGGAGCCCGTTCCCGCGAACCCGGTGATGCCGATATTCGGCAGCCCTTCCTCGCGCGGCTCGAGAACACGGTTGTTGTCGCCGCTCACGCGGAAGTCGAAGCCCAGATCGCGATGCGTGAAGTCGGTGTTGGTCTGGCGTGAAACCTGGTTGGCGCGCACGCGATTGAGGCCCACACGGAGGTCGTTGACCATCGTCGGAGTGACGATCTTCGAGTAGCCGGCGCCGATGTTCTGTGCGCGGAACTCGGTGGTGAAAGCAGTCGTGCGCTGGAGCGGGTCGTTGACCCAACGCGAATTGACGATGATGTAGTGGGC
>JBOGMR010000896.1:0-4639 GCA_050746825.1 Bryobacteraceae bacterium
CCGCAGGATTCACGATGAAACGCTTGTCCCCGGTATGCAGAAATGGATCGACACCCGCAATCACATCCGGCCGGCGGAAATTGCGGAACGCGCCGCCGCCCGGAACGTTGATCGCGGGAGCCGTCACCGGCGCGCCGCCCACGACGATTGGGCTGCCTACATACGCTCCGTTGCGTGTGTCGCGGTAGATGATATCCGGCCGCGTGACGCGGATCTCGAGGGGCAGTCCGCTTCGCCCGTTCCAAAGTCCGCCTACCTGCCAACCGCCCCAGCGCTTACCGGCGCCAAATGGCAGCCCATACAGCGCGCTTACATTCGCGCTGTGCCGCACGTCGAAGTTGTTGTTGCCGCGGTCGGCCGCGAAGTTGGTGGGATTAGTCGCGGTGTTCGCTTCGTTCGAACCGCCGGTGTTTCCGATGCTATGCGCCCAGGTCCACTGCGATCCGATCGTGAGGCCGTGCGAGAAGCGGCGGTTTAGCGTGGCCTGCATCGAATCGTAGTGGTCGGTCCCGCCAGTCGTTTTGTAGTCGATCTGCGCGAAACGATTTCCGAACTGGCGAATCTCCTGGGCGGCGCCCGTCGCCGGATTCATACCCACATCGACAATCCGATTGGTCCAGCTTCGCAAAAACAGATTCCGGCCCTGGCTCCCCACGTAGGCGACGGTCAGCACCGCGTTCATCGGAAGCTGTTGCTGGATCGACGCCGTGTAGGAGAGAATCCGTTCCGGCAAACGATAACCGTAGACCGAATACGCTCTCGGCTGGAACCCGAGATTCGGATCGTTGATGTTATAGGCGGCGATGATCGCGGCCGGGGCGATCGGGTATGCCGCACCCGTGAGGGTGCGGCTCACGCGGTCGCTCTCGATCGGCTGAATCTGATCTTCGGTCTGGCCGGGTCCGTAATAGTAACCTGCGCCAATACGAAATACCGTTTTGCCGTTGAATCTCTGCGGCGCCCAACTGAACGCCAGCCGCGGCCCAAAGTTCGTCTTCGACGTTTGATAGAAGGGTGTGCCCTGCGGCATGATGCGGCCGCTGTCGGCGTCGAACAGCACGGCAAGATTGCGGTCTTCGCGCAGCGCCGAATAGAACTCATACCGCACGCCGTAGTTCATCGTGAGGTTCGGCCGGATCTTCCACTCGTCTTGCGCGAAGCCTACGTAGTATTCCTGCTTGGCCAGGCGATCCCCGGTCGCGCCGCCGTTGAACGGGCTCGGGGCGCTCACGTCACCCAGAAACTGCACTTGTGACGGGCGGTTCGCAAGGAAGTCGTTCACATTCGAGAACGTGTACGTTGTGCCGCCCAGCCGGTCGGTGTAGATGCGAATGGGCCGCACTTCGACGCCGAGCTTCAGACTGTGCTCGCCTTGAATCCAGCTCAGCGTGTCCATGAATGAGAGGCTGTAGTTCGTATACGGTTGTCCTCTGCCGTTCTGCGTGCTGTTGGAGCGCACCAGCCCGCCGGGCCGCGCGGTTCCGGCAGACGAACCCTGACCGCCGATGCCCGCGATCGAAGTGGCGCCGGAGATGTCAATCGAGATGGCAGACATATCGACGCCGCCGGCCGCAGGCGCGAATCCGGCGGCCCGGGTCTTCACCGCGTTCAGGCCGGCCTTGGTCTCGTTGATCATCGAAGATCGCAGCACCTGCTGCAACGCAATCATCGCGTTTTGGGGTACGGCGCGGATCACAAACTCCGAGCCGCTTACGTCCAGCGGCTGCCGCGCTTCACCTTCATCGCGGAAGTAGCGCGCGTTCAAGCTCAGCTTGTCACTGAAGCGATGATCCAGGCGGAAGCTTCCATAGT
The DNA here is from genome assembly GCA_050746825.1 of Bryobacteraceae bacterium. Taxonomy (GTDB): domain Bacteria; phylum Acidobacteriota; class Terriglobia; order Bryobacterales; family Bryobacteraceae; genus JBOGMR01. The sequence goes on from JBOGMR010000896.1 coordinate 1,813, forward strand.
TCTCATCGATCGGATAGCTGGCGTTGCGTTGAGCGAAATCGAGATCGGGGTTAAAGGATGCGAAGTCCCCTTTGGGAAATGCCCCAAGCAGCGGCTGCACGGAGGGCACAGCGCGCGACCTGGCAGCGGCGCTCGGGACCGTAGCGATCAGGTTGACGCCTGCGCGCTGGCGCAGCCCTTCGTAGCTGGCGAAGAAGAACGTCTTGTCTTTGACAATGGGACCGCCGAGCGAAGCGCCGAACTGGTTCACCTTGAGCGGAGACTTGACCCCCGAGTCGAAAAAGTTCCGCGCGTCGAGCGCGTCGTTCCTCAGGTATTCGAACATGGAGCCGCTCAGCCGGTTGCCGCCGGACTTGGTGACCACCGTGATCTGCCCGCCGGCGCCCGTGCCATATTCGGCCGGATAGTTGCTTGATTCGACCCGGAACTCCTGCACGTTTTCGAGGCTGCTCTGCAGCCGGAACGGCGACGAGCTCTCACCGTTCAGATTCCCCGGCGAAGCGTCGACGATCGATGAAGCTTCCACACCGTCGAACCGGATCGCGTTCTGCTGGTTCGCGCGCCCGCTGAAGCGGATGTTGTCGTAGGCGCCGCCGCCCGCGGTCTGTGCGCCGGGAGCCAGCAGGTAGAGTTGGGAAAGCTGGCGGCCGTTCAAGGGCAGATTAGCCACCTCGCGCTCATTAACGTTGGCGCCGATGCGCGCCGAACTCATGTCGATGACTGTCAACTCGCCGGCCGAGACGTTGATTTCCTGCGCGAGCGTCGACGGCTGCAACACAATGTCCAGGCTCCGCTCCTGGCCGGCAGCCAGATTGAGGTTGGTGAAGTCGGCAGGACCGAGATCGGCGGTCTTGGCGCGTACGGTGTAGCTTCCCGGCGGCAGATTCGGCGCCGTGTACGCGCCACGCTCATTGGTCTCGATGCGACGCTCCTCGCCGGATCTTGTATTCTTCACCAACAGCGAAGCGCCAACGACAGCGGCGCCCTGTGTGTCGCTCACGGTTCCAATCAGGCGCGCCTGGCCGGTTTGCGCCGAAGCCTGGGAAGTGAGCGCCAGAATCATCGCAACGGAAATCCGAATCGAGTGTCTCGTCATAAGTTCGGTTGCCGTTCCAGGGATGCAGTGAACCACAGGGCTCACCGATGCACACACCCAGCCCGGCAAACTACAAATTAGGCAACTTTTGTTTCAACGGTGTTACTTCGAGGTAAAGATTCGAGGTAAAGAATCGGAACACTCGAAGCGGCCGCTCACCGAACCGCAACCGTTATGAGGGGGTGGGCAACGCGGAGCCCTTCCGTTTTAGAGGAATAACGTCGCGCAGCCGGTGGCAACCAGCGCACCCGCCCAGACCAGATCAAGGTTGAGCCATGCTTTGCGCAGAAGCGCCAGGCCGAGCCATTGATAAACGGCCAGGGCGACGAGTCCGGTAACGATCAGGTACCCGGAAGTGTGAATCACGACTGCAACCAGCGCGTTCGTCGAGTGGTGCGCAAGGTGGCTGTGCTCACCGGCGGCGGTAGCCAGCACAACCGGAAGCACCATGATTCCGGCGCCGTGCGCCGAGGCCATCAGAAGCGACCACAGCGTGAGGTCTCGAAATCCCACACGCATTCCCACCCAGCGCGGATGGCGATGACGAACAAGTCGAAGCACGCCGAAGCCGACTAAGATGACCGCGACGCCTATTCTGAGATAGCCGATCGGAACCACGGTTTGGACAGCCGCCGCAATGATCACGACGGCCGCCACCGCCAGGCCGTGCCCCACCGCCAACGGAATGAGCGATCGCGCGACAGCCGCGCGGCTCTTCTCCTGCATTCCCAGCGCGACCGCAAACAGCCATCCCATGCCGGGATTGATGCCGTGATAAGCGCCGAGCAAGAAGAGCGTGGGGCCGGCCCAGGAGCCGCCGTTCATGAATAACAGTAGGAATCAGACGAAGCGTCGCCGCCTTCAAGACGAACCTGATGGCCGCGCATTTCGCCGAAGTCCAACATGAATTTCGGGTCGATCTCGATCCCGCCCTCCGGCTTCGTGTTCAACTTCACCATCCAGCTTCGGATTCCCTCTGGATAGAACTGATCGTCCCAAGGCACATAGAGCGAGTTGGTGAAATAGACACGCCGCCCGTCGCGGCTGACTTCGACCATCTGCGGCCCGCCGTTGAGAGGCTGCTGCGGCTTGCCCGGATGCGGCGCGTGCCGCACGATGCCGCCCAGGTGAACCGAGCCGGTCAGTTTCGGCTGGAATGGATCCGATACGTCGTATTGTCGAAACTCGCCGGTGCCCCAACAGGAAACGTACAGGAATCGATCGTCGAGCGAGAGATTGATATCGCTGATCAGAGGCGGCACCGCTTTGAACCCCTGCAGCATTGGGGGCAGCTTTTCCGGATCCGCGGGCTCAGCCGGAATCTCGATGATCTTGCGGACACCCCATGCGCCGTTGTCGCGATGCCAGACCCAGATCGACGCGGACAGATCCTTGAGCGAGACCACCACGCCGACAAATCCGTACGTCTTGGCCGGGTCGTGTGCGGGGCGCAGTTCCAACACCATCTGCTGTTCGCTGCCGAGGTCGAGCTCCTGCTGATGGCGGCGCTTTCGCAAATCCCACACGTGCAGCTTGTGGCCATAGCCGGATTTCATCAGGATTTCGGGATTCAGCCCATTCTTCACCATGTTCGGCGCACCCCACTCGCTGGTGATGACCGCGTCGTGACCCAGATGCCACCAGAAGTCGTACGCGAGTTGCTGCGGCCCGCGATCGATCTCCCACTTGCCGAGCACGTCGAAGCTCTCCGGATCCATGACGAAGATGCCG
>JBOGMR010000897.1:0-3190 GCA_050746825.1 Bryobacteraceae bacterium
CCCTGAACACGCGCCGGACCTCGGCCCGGCCGAGCCAGGTCGTGATCCTGTGGGGCACCGGACTCGGAGGGATCACGACCCCAGACAATCAGGCGCCGCCCGCTCAGGACCTGCGCTCGCGCTACAACGTCAGGATCTTCACCGGAGGACGGGAGGTCCGCAACATTCTTTACGCCGGGCGCACGCCCTGCTGCGCAGGCGTCGACCAGATCGTCTTCGAAGTCAACTCCGATTCCCCTGTCGGCTGCGCGGTGCCCGTGCAGGTGCAGTCGGTGGCCTCGTACAGCAACACCGTCACGATGTCGATTGACGCGCAGGGCGCTGGCTGCAACGATCCCGGCGGCGTGTCGAATGTGCTTTCCGGTGGTGGCAAGGTAGGCGCCATCGCGCTGTTCCGTGCCGATGTCGCCGCTGCGCTCGGCGGAATGAATTTGAACTTGACGGTGGACCTCGGTCTCGCCCTGTTCCAGGAATTGCGCGCCGGCGGCGATACCGGCTACCATCCACTGCTCTCGCTGCCCCCGGTTGGCACTTGTCAGGACTACACCGGGGACATTGACTTGAGCGGTCTGCTGGGAGGCGGCGGCTCGGTTCCGCGCAGCGGGTACGGCGGCCGTTACCTCGACGCGGGAAGGGAACTGACCATCATTGGCCCCGGCGGCGCACGAAGAACGATTGGCCGCCTCGACGCCTCGAAGCTCGAGACTCCCTACGCCGCTCTGCTGGGCGGCTCGATTCCCGGCTTCGCCACCGAGACCCAACCGCTGTTTCTCGAGCCGGGCGAATACAGGATCTCCGCGCCCGGCGGCGCTGACGTCCGCTCGTTTGAGGTGCGCGATGAGCTGGCCGTGCCGGCAACCTGGACCAACCGGAGTCAGACCTCCATTCTCGACCGGGCCGCGGGACTGCGCTTCAACTGGACCGGCGGCAACGCCGTCACTCAGTCGTTGCTGATCGCCGGCTTTGCGACCAACACCAGGACGAAAGGCTCGGGCGGATTCACCTGTGTGGTATCGCTGAACGACGGCGCTTTCACCGTGCCGCCGCCGACGCTGGCCAACATCCCGCGCACCGAGGGCTCGCCCGAAAGCGACGCCTTCGGTGTGCTCGTGTTCGCCACCGTCCCGAAGGCGCAGTTGCTCAAACCCTTCATCGCCGACGGTCTCGACTACGGATTCGTGATCCCCGGAACCGCCTCTGTAAAGACAGTGAGCGTGCGGTAATGCCCCGTCGAGTTGGACGCTCCCCGGCGGTCGCGGTTCCGTGTGAAGCCTCGTGGATGCACCGGGACCACAGAACCGCGACCGTCAGGGAGCGTCCCATGTTGCCTTCCGCGCTTGGCCGGAGCCATAATCGCTTAACGCGTGGGCAACCCATCCGATGTCACGTCGCTTTTGGTCGAATACGGCAGCGGCAAGCGCGAGGCCATGAACGACGTCATGCGCCTCGTCTACGACGAGCTCCGCAAGCTGGCCCACGCTCGCCGCGCGCAATGGCAGGATTGGAAAACCCCCGGCACAACCAGCCTGGTCCACGAGGTCTATCTCAACCTCGTCGATCAAACCCGTGCGCGCTGGGAAGACCGCAAGCACTTCTTCTACTTCGCCTCCGTTGCCATGCGAAACCTCCTCATCGACCACGCCCGGCGCGCCGGCCGCCAGAAGCGCGAGGGCGAGCGAGTGCAGGTATCCCTCGATGACATTCCGATCGTTTCCGAACAGCGCAGCGACGAACTGCTCGCCCTCGACGAGGTCCTCACCCGCCTCCAGCAATCCGACGAGCGCCTCAGCCGCATCGTCGAATGCCGTGTGTTTGGCGGCCTCACCGTCGAAGAAACCGCCGAAACGTTGTCGCTGTCTCCCTCCACCGTCAAGCGCGGATGGGACGCCGCGCGTGCCTGGCTATACAAAGAAATGAAGCCTCACCAGCTCCTGTGAGGCAGGCGGCGATGGACTTCGAGCGCATCCAGACTCTCTTCGAGCAGGCCCTCGCTCAGCCGCCGGAACAGCGCGCGCGATTCCTCGATGAGGCCTGTCCCGATGACTCGGCCATTCGCACCCAGGTGAGCGAGATGCTCGCGAATCACCACGACGCCTTCTCCTGGTTCGACGGGCTCGAGCGCGATCTCCACGCCGCCGCGGCCCAGGAAACCCGCTCTCCCGAGGGCGTCCGCATCGGCCCCTACCGCTTGCTCCGCCAGATCGGCCGCGGCGGAATGGGAGCCGTCTATCTCGCCGAGCGCGCCGACGGCCAGTTCGAGCAGCAGGTCGCCATCAAGCTCACGCGATTCGAGCACGAATCCGCTCACACCTTGCGCCGCTTTCTTGCCGAGCGCCAGATTCTGTCGCGCCTCGAACATGCCGGCATCGCGCGATTGTTTGACGGCGGCGCCACCGAACAGGGACGCCCATACTTCGTGATGGAGTACGTCGACGGCACACCGCTCAACACCTGGTGCGGCGAGCGCAAGCTCTCGATCCACGACCGTCTTCGCCTCTTCCTGCGCGTCTGTGATGCCGTCGAGTACGCGCACCGCAACCTGGTCGTCCACCGCGATCTGAAGCCCGCGAACATTTTGGTCACTGCCGCCGGCTCGGTGAAGCTGCTCGATTTCGGCATCGCCAAACTTCTCGCGTCGGAGGACGACGCGCCCGCCGAAACTCAAACCGGCGTCCGCCCGTTCACGCCCGATTACGCCGCGCCCGAGCAGCTCTTGGGCGAGCCGATTACCACCGTCACCGACGTGTACGGCCTCGGCGCCGTGCTCTACGAGTTATTGTCCGGCCGGCGCCCGCTCAAAATCTCCTCCAGATCGTGGACTGAGCTGGAGCGCGTCATTGTCCATCAGGAACCGATCGCGCCCAGCGCGGCCGCAACGGGCGCCGATTCGCGTGCGCTCGCGGGCGACCTCGACACCATCTGCCTCAAGTGCCTCCAGAAGGATCCCGAGCGCCGTTACCCTTCGGTCAGCAGCCTCACCGATGACATCAGGCGTTATCTCGGCGGCTTGCCCGTGCTCGCGCGAAAAGATACGCTCGCGTACCGTACCTCCAAATTCCTCCGCCGCCATCGCTGGGCCGTGGGCGCCGTGGCCGCCGTCTTCCTTCTCGTCTCGGGGTTCGCCGTCGCCCTCGCCGTCCAGTCGGCGCGCGTCGCCCGGGAGCGCGACAAGGTGCAACAGGTTTCCGAA
>JBOGMR010000898.1:0-3851 GCA_050746825.1 Bryobacteraceae bacterium
GCACAGAACCGCGCGCGCAAGCCAGCGCCCGGTTCATAATCGTTATCATATGCCAGTGGCTCCCGGGCTTCAGGACTTGAGCGTCCAGTACGACCGTATCGAACAGGACGCCGAGAAGCTGGCGGCGTTGCTGACGGATGCGCAACGCAACTGGAGGACGGCGCCGGGGCGATGGTCGGTGGCGCAGTGTCTCGCTCACCTGAATACGCTCGGCTACTGGTATCTCCCTTACATCGATGCGGCGATTCGCGATGCGCGTGCGCGCGGCCTGGCTGGTGATGGACACGTCCAGCCCGGTCGAGTGTGGGGTTTCTTCATTCGCACTACGGAGCCGCCGGTTAAGATGAGGCTCAAAGCGCCGCGATCCATTCAGCCGCCGGCCGATGTGGATGGGGCCAAGGCGCTGGCCGGCTTCGTTCAACTCCAGGAGGAGTTTCGCAAACGGCTGCGCGACTGCGAAGGGCTCGACGTGGGACGCGCGCGCGTTCGATCGCCGTTACTGGCGTGGCTCAGGATGAGTCTCGGCGAGTGCTTCACCTTGATGGCCTCGCACCAGAGGAGGCACTTGTGGCAGGCATGGCAGGTCCGGAATGATCCAAGCTTTCCGCGCTAGCGTGAGCCTGGCAGCGTTCGCCGCGCTGGCGCCCGGCGTGGCTGACGATTCCTACCGCGCCGCGCGCCCCGGCTACCGGTACAGCTTCCCGCGCGATCACTTCGACCATCCGCAGTTTCGCACCGAGTGGTGGTATTACACGGGCAACCTTCGTGAAGCCTCGGGCCGGCGATACGGATTTGAGCTGGTGTTTTTCCGGCAGGCGCAGAGACGCGGGCCGTCCGACAACCGGTCGGCGTGGCGGATCGACGATATGTATCTCGCCCACGCCGCGCTGACCGAGATCGACGCGCAGCGGTTTCACTCCGAGAAGCGGCTCAATCGAGCAGGCCCTGGGATCGCGGGGGCGAGCTATGCCGAGCGGCGAGTCTGGAACGGCAACTGGTCGGCACGTTGGGAAGGCGATCGGCAGACGATAGAGGCGACCGCGGAGCAGTTCCGCTTCCGGCTGCGGCTCGAGACGAGGAAGGCGCCGGTGATCCACGGGGTGGATGGGATCAGCCGGAAGGCCGAAGGCGAGGGCAATGCGTCTCACTACGTTTCGTTCACGCGGCTGGCCGTGGAGGGTGAGATCGAAGTCGACCGAACGACGCGGCGCGTCGAGGGGACGGCGTGGATGGACCACGAGTGGTTCTCTCATCAGCTCGCGCCGGGACAGACGGGCTGGGATTGGATGAGTATTCAGCTAGACTCCGGCGCCGAGCTGATGCTTTTCCGGCTGCGGCGCGCGGATGGTGGGGTCGACCGCTTCTCGGCGGGAACTTTTGTGGACCGCGCGGGGAAGTCGCGTCATCTCGCCGCCGGCGATTTCACGCTCGAGCCGAAGCGATACTGGAAGAGCGCGAAGACGCAGGCGAGGTATCCGGTCGCGTGGCGCGTGGGCGTGCCGTCGCTCGGGCTAGCGCTCGACATCGAAGCGGCGTTTGACGCGCAGGAGCTGGTCAGCGAGCACGGCGTGGGTCCGACGTACTGGGAGGGCGCGGTTCGAGTGAACGGGTCGTCCACCGGCGTGGGATATCTGGAGATGACCGGCTACGACAAACCGGTCAAGCTGTGAACGCATCACTTGACGGCTTTGCGCCTGGCAAATTTCAGGCCCGACCAGGTCGCATCGACTGCGCAGACCTTGTAGTCCACCAGGCCTGAGGCGAGGCCGATGTCGCGGACGTTGTTCTGGGTTACATCGGAGGCGACTGCGGCGGCTTTTTTCGGCCAGACGATCCAGAGACCGTCGCGCCCCACTCTGGATGCCATGCGCGCGATGCCGCGTTCGAGATTCTTGCGCGAAGTGGTGAACCACAGAGTCAGGTCCGCGGTTGCGTTCGAGTTGCGGGAGATCGCGACGCCGCCGGGCAATTCGCCCAGGGTCTTTTCGAAGTCCTCCGGCGCGTCGATGAGGGAGACGGTCGCGTTAGGTTTGATGCCGAGCTTTTTAGGGAGCGGCGTACCGGAGTAGCGGGCCAGAACCGACTGCGGCTTGATGGGCTCGTCGGGCGGATTGGCGATCGCCTTCTTCACGGCGCTCGCGAGGCGCCCCGGAGTGGTGTAGACCGCGTCGGGCAGAGACATCTGCACCTTCGCGACCTTCTCCGGCTCCCCGCCCATGAAGACGAGCGGAACGTGTCGAGTGGCCTTCCTGGTCCGCAGCACGAGAGCGACGTCGCGCCCTTGCATCGGCTGCCGGTTCAAGTCGATGACGACGGCATCGGGCGGGTTCGTCGCCAGCGCCTGTCCCCTCTCTTTGCTGAAGGCATCACTGGCGACCTCGTAGCCCGCGGTGCGCAGCGCAGCGGCCGTATCGCGCGCCTCCTCGACTTTCCAGCAGATGAGCTGAACCCGTTTGGCCATGCCGATTGCTTACCACACTCCGATCAGCTTCCACCAGCCAAATCCGACCGTCGACCAGATGGCGACGTTCACCAGCGAGGCAACGAATCCGATCTTCCACCAGCGCTCGAAGCTCACGTATCCGGTCGAGAAGAACATGGGCGACGGCGTGGTGCCGTAGTTGGTGAGGCCGGCGGCGAGATTCGAGAAACAGGCGAAGGCGAAGACCACCAGCCCGGCAGGCGCGCCCTTGGCGAGCAGCACCGCGGCGAAGGGCGGAAACATCGCCAGGATATGCGCGGTAATGCTGGCGAAGCCGTAGTGCGCATAGTAGTAGATGAGCAGCGCCACAACGAACAGCGTGACCCATCCGGCGCCAGGGAACCAGGATCCGACGGCGCCGGCGAACTCCTTGGTCACGCCGGTATCGTTGAGCGCTTTCCCGAGACGCACCAGGCCGCCGTACCAGATGAAGATGTCCCAGGCGATGCGCTCGCTGGTCACGTCGTTCCACTCGAGGATGCCGGTGGCGAGCAGCGCGCAGGCGCCGAGCAATGCCGGAACGGCGATGTCGAGGTTGTGAAGCGGTGAAGTGATCCAGAGTCCGCATACTGTGAGAAAGATCGCCAGCACGATGCCCTGGCTGCGATCCATGGGGCCCATCGCCTGAAGCTCGCGCTCGGCGAAGTTCCTGGCTTCCGGTGTGCGGCGGATTTCCGGCGGATACAACTTGAAGATGACGACGGGGAGAATCAGCAGGGAGCAGAGTCCAGGCACGATGCCGACGGTCGCCCATTTCACCCAGGTCACCGGATAGTTGAAGGTGGAGGCGGCGATTTGCGCGGCCAGAGGGTTGCTGGCTTGTCCGGTCAGGAACATGGCAGCGGTTACGCAGATATTCTGATAGACGGCGGCCATCAGGAAGGCGCCGAGCAGCGCGGCGGTCGGGCCGGGCTTGGACCCGTAGAGCTCGCAGATGGACCGCGCGATTGGCAGCACCACGCCTCCCGAGCGTGCGCCGTTGGAGGGGATGATGCTGGCGAGCAGCATGTCGGTGGCCGACAGCGCGTACGTCAGCCCGATCGAAGTGCTCCCGATCGCGCGGACGAACAGAAGCGCAATCCGCCGGGCGAGACCAGATTTGATCATGGCGATCGAGATGAAGAACGCCGCCATGACCATCCAGACAGTGGGATCGCCGTAGCCGCCAAGAGCCTGGAGGATGGTGAGACCACCGGCGATCGATGACAGGGTGACTGCGATTAAGACCAAAGCACCGCCGGGAATCGGCTGGAGAATGAGGCCTGCGATGGTCGCAAGGAAAATGCCGAGCAGCCGCCAGCCCTCGGGCTTGACGGAGGCGGGGCGGGGAATGAGGAATACGATGGCGCAATAGAGCGCGACCAGGATG
>JBOGMR010000899.1:0-5990 GCA_050746825.1 Bryobacteraceae bacterium
TCTCACTCCCGCGCAATTCACGGTTCGGCCTGATGGGACATCCCCATTCGTCGGAACGAACTACGGTAATCGCAACGCCGAGTGGTGGGATCCAGAGTTGCGCAATCCCTATGTGCTGAATTTCAACGGCAGCGCGCAGTATGAGTTCAAGCCCAACTACCTGCTGGAACTGAGCTATCAAGGTTCTTCCGGCGTGGGGTTGATCGAGCGCTGGCAGTACAACACGTTCCCGATCGACTACTTCGCGGGCAATCCGGCGCAGCAGACTCTGGTGTTCTCGCAGTCACAGAATTACCGGCCATACCCGCATTTCGGTGACATCCGCCTCCGCTCCAATTTCGGCCACAGCACCTTTCACTCCGGGACTGTGAAAGTGGAAAAGCGCATGTCGAACGGCCTGTACTTTTCAACTTTCTACACATTGTCCAAAGCGATCGACTCGCAGGACAACAACAACGACGGCGCCGGTGTCGCGCCGATTCAGAATCGCGGCCTCGAGAAAGCGCGCGCCGGCTTCGACCGCAGCCACCGTTACATCGGCGTCGTGAACTACGAGCTGCCGTTTGGCAAGGGCAAACCGTGGGCCAGCAGCGGCTGGAAGAAGTGGGCGCTCGGCGGCTTCGAGCTGTCCTGGATTCAGACGATGGAAAGCGGCAACCCGATTACGTTCGGCCATGCGGGAAGCCCGTTCAATTACTTCCCGGGTTTCGCCGGCAACGGGCGGCCTGACATCGTAGGTGATATTCAGATCCGTGACAACTGGTATGACCTGGGTGGAAACCGGTTCAGCACCGGCGCCATCAACTCGGTTTACACCGGCGGCAGCAATGGTTTGGAAAACTTCGCTTATCCCGGCGGTTGCCCGGCCGCGATTCCCGCAGGCTTTGATCGCACCCGCTGCGACTTCAAGGTCGGCAACGCGGGACGCAACATCATGACGGGTCTTCCCCTGCGGTGGACCCAGGTTTCGGCGCAGAAGAACTTCGAGATCGGGGAGCGTTACAAGGTGCAGTTGCGCTGGGACATGCAGAATGCCTTCAAGCGGTACAACTTCAACACGCCCACCGCGACTGTGGACTTCCGCAATCCGACACAGTTCGGCAAAGTGTCGAGCGATCCGACCACGGCTTCGCTCGGCGGGCAGCCGCTGATGAACCTGACGCTCGCGATCTTCTTCTAAGCTTCGAGGAGGGGCAGGCGGCTTCGCCTGCCCCTCACCGCCGCGGCTCGCGTTGCCGCCGGAAAATATCGCGATAGTCTGCCCAGTTCGCCGTCACCACGTATACTCCGAACGCGAAGGATGCGAACGCAAGCATCACTACCGCAGTAAGCGCGGCGTAGTGCACCACCAATGACCCGCCCTCAGGCTGGAAAAAAATCCGCGCGAAGTCGCGTCCGAAGTTCATTCCGAAAAACCCCGTGAGCACGGCGCCGGCGCCGAGAATCAGGCTCAGCATTGCCAGCCGGTTGACGGCTTCCGTGTTGCGCATCTGGTTGTAGTTGTGGAGCGACGCGTCCAGTTTTTCCAGCTCCGACTCAATCTGGTTCTTCATCGGCCCGATGCGGTACTGCCGGCACTGCAGCGCGAAGTGCTCGAGCTCTTCGTCTTTGTTCGCCAGTTCGTCGAAATACCAGTAGTTGGAGAAGTGCAGGAACTCGGCGCGAAGCGCGTTGGCCAGCCGCATGTTCTCCGGCGTGAGCCGGCCGTCCTCCTGGTCCAGGTACAGGCGCTTTGAAACCAGCGCGGTGCGCTCGTTGAAATTGAGCAGCGTCGCCCGGTAGAACAGCGCCACGATCGCCATGAGGTAATAGCGCGTGTTGAACATGCGGTGAATCAGAAAGCCTTCGCGCAAATCGTGGTCGTCGCAGTCGAACGTCCCAATGGCGCCGCTGATGTTGCTGTAGCTGGTGCAGCCGTACCACGTGCCCTGGTGAGCCCATCGTCTGTACATTTGCTGGTTCATCTGCCCCCGTATGAATTCCGCGTCGTATCGAAAGCTCGAGCCGTCGCGGTCCACGTAGAGGAAGCGGCTGAGGAGCACCTGGTAGTCTTCGCTTTGCACGTAGTCTTTCTCGATCGTTGCAGGATCTATGGCGAAGTACGTGTACACGATCATTCGCTCATCCAGCACGGGCTCATATTCGTCACGATCGTAGTCGGCGAAGTAGATCAACGACCGGATTGTCCTGGCGAGAGGCGGCAGAAAACCGCTCATCTCGCATTTGCCAAAACGCTCCTCGTCGAGGATTTCCTGGTTTGCGTCGCGCTCGAGTGTGAACCACATCCGGCTCGGAATGCGTCCCTCACGGATCTGGCGGTCGCTCGACGGGTACACCTTGCGCATCGACTCGTTGATCCAAAGCGCGTCCGAGGCGGGAATGTGAAACGCCTCGACGCCGGCCGAGAGGATGCCGATGCCGTTCGCGAACAGAAAGAGCCGCAGATCGGTGACCTCTGCGCTCATCCGCCGGCTCTTTGAGTCCTCGGCATGGAGATGAAGCCGCATTTCGTTTCCAAGCGGAATGGTGTACGCGCGCAGGAGCGACTCCTTCTCGCCGGTCGCACCGGACTCTTCCGAAGTGTCGAAGAAGACGCGCCGGACGAACGGATGAAAGAAGACCATGTCCTGGTAGGCCGGGCCCTTGAGGTCGAAGCGTGTATAGGCGGCGCGGCGCCATGGACCGATCTTTTGGGCGATCGCTGAAGCTGCCGCGGCGTTGTGAGCGGCGATCCACTCGTCCAGTCCGTCGATCCAATGCTCGTGCCGCGACCAGATGTCCTGGTGATCCTTCAGGACCGCCGGCTTATCGATGCTGAATGGGAACAGGAAATACGTGTGCAAATGCTGGATCGCCGGCGACGTCATCGCGGGTATTATACTGCCCACGACTCGGGCGCCGGCAGAGTGGCCGCGCAGAACCCTACCACTGCACGTTCAAGACGAGTTTCAAGAACCGGGGCAGGTTGTTCTGAACCGGATTCAGCCGTCCGAACTGCGCGTTGGTCACGTCCACCGATGCGATAGCCGTGAACCACGGATGGTTCAGCGCATTCACCGCCTCGAATCGGAACTGCATCTTGAGGCGCTCGCGGATTGGGAAATTCTTCGAGACGGACACATCCCAATTCTGATATCCGGGGAGGCGAACATCGCTGAATCGCAGCGGGAATGTCCTGAGCGTAAACGGCTCCTGCGCTCCGACGCGCCGGCCAGTCGCCGGATCGTTCCAGAGAGATGTGTTGAACCATTGGCCGATGGCGGGCTCGGCGACCTTCGCGCTACCCGGTTGAACCTGCGCGGCGTTCGGGTAGTTCACGGCCCATCCCTTCATGTACGTGACGTTCCAGTTAAACTCCCATCCGCCGACGGCATAATCGAGCGCCCTCGGAATATTGCTGGCGAACGGTTTCCCTTTCCCGAAGGGCAGCTCGTAGACACCAGCAAAATTGAACTTCTGCGGAATGTCGATCTGATCGGCCGGCTGTTTCACCAGCCGTATCGCGCCGGGATTCGACAGCACCAGATCCTGAGCGTTCTGCAGGCTCACCTGCTCGAGCGTCTTGGCGATTGTGTAGCTGGCGAGGAAAGTCATCCCGTTCGAGAAACGGCGCGTGAGCTTCATTTGAAGACTGTCGTAGCGCTGCTTGCCGATCGGGAGGTTCGCCACGTTCAGCGGGGTAAACTGTGGGAACGAGAACAGCAGGCCCTGCCTCGCCGTGGTGGCCCCATTCAGGGCCGCGTTATTCGGAATCAAACCGGCCATCGGATTCGGCGTCTGGGCGGTGTAGTAGGCCGTATCGATGGCGCCGGCGGGGGTCCGCCGGTTCAATTCCTGGGCCGGAACGAAGTTCCCATTCGCTGTGATCGGGAGCTTGCGCGTCTGATTGCCAACGTATCCGGCTTCGACCAGCACGCCGCCCGGCAGCTCTCTCTGAATGTCGAAAGAATACTGGTGAGAATACGGCAGCGGCCGCTCCTGCCAGTTGACGGTGAGGGCCTGGCCAAGGAAGCTGGCTGCTCCTTCACTATTGCCGACGGCCGCAAGGAGCTGCCCGCCCGGCCGCAAGGTGAAAGCGTTCGCAAGATTGACCGCGGGCTTGAGATTGTCCAGCGTCGTCACGGCGGTGGTGGCCTGGCTGTAGCCCTGGTTCGAACCGGTTGCGCTCTGTCCCAGGTAATAGAGGCCATAGCCTCCACGAATGACCCACTTGTCGCGAAGACGATAGGCCAGGCCGACTCGTGGCGCGAAGTTATTCTTGTCCGGGACGAACGATCCGCGTGGCTGTCCACCCGAATTGGCGAACTGCACGGCGCCTCTGAGGTTCAGCCCCTGCGCTCTGGATGCGATCGGACTCGCGGCGTCGAAGTCGAGACCCCGGATCATGCGGTCGTAGCGCTCCGTCGCCGGTGTCTCGTAGTCCCAGCGCAGGCCTGCATTCAACGTGAGCCGCGACGTCAGCTTCCAGTCGTCCTGAAGGAACATCGCGTAGTAGAAGTGCGTGAACGCCGGATCGATATTCCGATCGACCACGGCCGATGTCGGATAGCCCAGCAGGAACGTCGCCAGTTCATTGCCCGAAACGGCGTCGGCGCGATTCGATACCGCCTGCGTCCAGTTCTTGCCGAAGGAGTAGAAACCAACTGCGCGTCCGGGGTTCAAGGTGTTGTCGTTGTACTTCCGCCCTTCCGCGCCGAACTTCAGGAAGTGCCTGCCCACGACCCAGTTCACATTCGGTTGAACCGTGTATGCGTCGTTGGCGCCATAACTGATCAGGCGGCTCGGACCCATCGCCCGGTAGGTTCCCGCGAAATCGAGCTGCGGGAACCCAACGCGCGTGAACTGCGCCACGAGCGCAGGATCGAATCCGAGTTCTCGCTGATCGAACCCGGAGCCGTACGTGCTCCCCGTCGTCTCCTCCCAGCGATTCAAGCCCGCGCGCAGGTCGAATGTCATGCGCGGCGTGAGCGTCGACGTCCAGTCGAACGTCCAGTTGCGGCCGTTGCGGATCAGCGGCGCGTTGCCGGTGGGCTCGGCCGGGTTTTGTTGGCTCGGGTCGGTGATAAAGACCAAGCCCCGGAATTCGCTGAATGGATTCTGTCCGTAGCGGAAGTAGGCGGTATTCCGCGAGTTGATCTGGTAATCCATGCGCCCGCTCCACTGGTCCATGTCGGCGACCCACCGCGACGGGTAGGGATAATTCTGGATGTGCGCCGGCCCGATGCCGTTGGAAGCCGGCGCCGGGTAGAACTTCAGTGATTCCGTGGCGATTCTGCTGATCCGCGCAGCCGGAAGCCTGTTGGCCGCGAACGGCTGGCGTGTCCCGTCGGCGGCGGTCGTCAACGGATCGTGGATCACCACCGGCTGGCCCTGCCCGTTCAGCAGCGTCGAGAAATCTCCGCCGCGCAGCTCCGTCAGCGGAACGGTCGCGAGCCCTGGGTCGGCGGAGCGCTGCCGCAGGCCTTCGTACGCCAGCGTCCAGAACAACCTGTTCCGGCCGTCGAACACCTTCGGGATCAAGACCGGACCCGAGACGTGGAAGCCGAACTGATTGATGTGATTCGGCGACTTCCGAATGCCGCCGGCGTTCAGCTCGAACTGGTTGGCGTTCAGCTTGTCATTCTGGAAGTATTCATAGGCGGCGCCGTGAAGCTGATTGGCGCCGGACTTGGTGACGATGGTGATGATGCCTCCCCCGGTTCGTCCGTACTGCGCATCGTAGGTGTTCGTGAGAACTTTGAATTCCTGAACCGTATCCATCGTTGGCACGTGAATCACTGTGCGGCTGGATTGGACGTTGCTGATCCCGTCCGTTAAGACTTCATTCTCCTGATTCCTGCCGCCGTTTACGGAGAACCCCGAAGTGCCCCCGATATCGAAGGAGCGCAGATACCGCCACCCTCCGGTCTTCACGACTCCGGGCGCGGCCCAGGCGATCTGAAACGGGTTGCGGCCCTGGGTCGGAAGATTCGCGATCAGCTCGTTGGAGA
>JBOGMR010000900.1:0-4527 GCA_050746825.1 Bryobacteraceae bacterium
AAGGGGGCGAGCGCGTGGATCACAAAAACGACTATGGTGTAAGGTATGGGCTCGGCGGGCTCGGCAAGCGGCAACGGACAGGCGCAATGAGCAAGATCATTAAGAAGCTCACGATTGAGGGCTTCAAATCCATTCGCAAGCTTGAGGACTTTGAACTCCGCCCGTTAAATGTACTGATCGGCGCTAATGGAGCGGGGAAGAGCAACTTCGTACTCGTCATACGAAAAAGTAATCGAAGGAACACTCGCGGCGCGTACAGTGGGCATCGAAGCGATGCGGCGCGAATGCCCGCGCTTTCGCGATTGGCTCGTGCGTCTTGAAGCGCTGCCGCCGCTCTAGCCCGCCGCCGCGATGCAATCGATCTGCAGCAACTGCCCCTTCCGCCGGAACCCTGTCGCCCCCCAATACGACCGCGCCGGCTTCCGCTTCGGAAAGAACGTATCGTAGACCTGATTCATCGGCTCCCAGTTGTTCTCCGGATCGACCAGCGCCACGCTGATCTTCACGACCTTCTCCATCGACGAGCCGGCTTTCTCGAGGCTCTCCTTCATGATGGTGAGCGCATCACGGGTCTGTTCGCGGACGTCGCCGGGTTTGGGTCTGCGTTCCGGGTACCAGCCGCCGATGCCGCTGAGAAAGATGAATCCGTTGTGGCGTGGCGGGCCGGACTGCGCGGCGGCGGGCGCCGCGGCTGCAAAGGCGAGCGCGGCGGCTTCGATCATTTTTCGGCGGGATGAGCGTTTCATGCTGAGAGTGTACTACTCGGGCAGCCCGAGTTTCTTCAGCAGCGCACCGTACCGCGGATCCGGTGACGCCTGTGACATAGATGTTGTTCGCGCCATCGGTGGCCACGCCCGGCGGCACGTCCTGCCCGGAACCTCTGAATGTCACTGGCGGCAGCACGACGGGATCGATCACCAGGGTCTCCGCCCGATTCCACTCGGCGATGCGGAAACCAACCTCGTTGGGTCGCGTGACAACGTAGCCTCCGGCCACTTCGACCTGGCCCGCTGGTGTGTCCTGGTAGATGGTGCTTGCGGAAACGCATCTCGGCGGAGGCGGTTTTCAGGAGCAGGTCGCCGCCGGGTTCGGTCGTTATCTGTTGCGCGCCTGTGAACGCATACCGGATGAGCGAGGGGTCGGCGCCGGGTTCGACGATGAAGTCATGCTCGAAGCGGCCGTCGCGGCCGAAATACGTCACGTGGATGCCGGGATGGATGTCGCGCATGTCGACGCGCGCGAAGTGGGGAACATCGGTGATCCAGCGCGACGGATCGTTCCCCAGCAGGTAGTTGCTGCGCCCCGGCAGAGGGTCGATGCCTCGCGCGACAGGTCTTCCGCCCGCGCCCAGCAGGTCGACGGTGACAACCTCGCGGCCGATTCCGATCCGGGCGCCGCGTTGGGTCACGCCAAGCGCGATGCCGGATCGAGTGGCGCCATAGAGCACTCCGTTTGCGAATTGTCCGCGATTGGGCTCGAAGTGAATGGGCAGCGGCGTGTTCTGCGCGGCGCCTGACTGGACTGCCGCACAGGTCATTAGCAGGAGTAGGAGACGCATGGCTATCTTCTCGCCGGCGCGATCTTGCGTGGCCGTTGCCTTGTTTCCGGGACCGTGCTGGCGGGTGATGCGGCGCCGGAAACGACTTCGCGCTTCAGCAGATTGCCCGCCTTGTCGTAGGTGTAGGCGATGGATTTGCCGTTGCCGTAGTCGGCCTTGATGAGGCGGCCTGCGGCGTCGTAGGAGTAGTTGACCG
This sequence comes from Bryobacteraceae bacterium, assembly GCA_050746825.1. Taxonomy (GTDB): domain Bacteria; phylum Acidobacteriota; class Terriglobia; order Bryobacterales; family Bryobacteraceae; genus JBOGMR01. The sequence continues at coordinate 1,755 of JBOGMR010000900.1, forward strand.
CGTCTGCCGTGGTGACGGCGGCGGTGAAAAATACAGAGAGAAGTAGATTGCGCATATGCGCGGGGCTGGCCCGCTAGAGGTAAGACACGCGAGCGGTGAAAAATGCACAAGACGACGCGCCAGGGAGAGCAGCCTCACACGGAACCGCGATCGTGAGGGAGCGGCCCGGCGCCACCCGTCACTGCGTCGCGTGGCAAAAGTCGCACCCGTTCGACACCTTGCGCGCGGCATGGCACGCCATGCACGCATTCATTCCGGTCGACGCTTCCTTGAAGAGCACGTCGCGCTGCGCCACATCGCCGTGACAGACGGCGCATTCGATCTTAGCGTCTCTGGCGTGCGAAGCGTGGCTGAACCACACTATGTCGGGCGCCTGGTAGACCCGCGCCCACGGCACGGCCTGCTTCTTTGCGGCGAATTCTGCCAGCTTTTGAATTTCCGCGCTGTCCTTCTTGATGCTGCCGTGACAACCCATGCAGAACTCTTCCTTCGGATACGTCGCGAGGAAGCCTTCGCCCGGTATCGTGTGACAGTTCGCGCACTTCAGACCGAGGGCCACGTGAGTTTTGTGACTATAGCCGATCGGCTGCTTCACCGGATCGCCCGGCAACTTCTCTTCGCGCTGTTTGTAGGGTTTCTGCTGCGCCGCGAGCGAAACAACAACGGCGAGGAGCAGCGGGGCCCTCCATTTACAGCGAGAACGCGATGAATTCATCGTTAGCCTTCGAACCGCTCTTCCCGCCCGCCGCGGCGATCACGACATACTGCTTGCCGTTCGCCTCGTAGGTCATGGGAGTGGCGAATCCGCCCGAGGGCAGCTCGAATTCCCAAACCACTTTGCCCGACGCCGACTCGAACGCGCGGATCATGCGGTCGAAGGTTCCCGCCATGAAAACCAGCCCGCCCGCCGTGCAGATGCTGCCGCCATGCGACGGTGTCCCCGTTTTCTTGACGCCGCGCGCGGTGAGCTCTTTGAATTCACCGTTGACCACGCGCCATTTGAATTCACCTTTGTTCACATCCACCGCCGTCATGTATCCCCAGGGCGGCTTGATGCCGGGGTAGCCTTCCGCATCCAGCAGCTCGATGCGCGTCTTGAGCCCGTACTTCACGTTCATGCCCGGTTTCGCGTCCTCAAAGGCAATCACGTTCGTCGTTTCATCGGAGTTGACGAACAGCAGATTCAGTTTCGGATCGAAGCAGCAGCCGCCCCATAGCGGGCCGCCGCGAAATCCCGGATGGATGATGCCGCCTTCCATCGGCGCCGGCGTGAACAGCTTTCCGTGAGCAAGTTTGGCGACCTGCGCCTTCACGTGGGCGTGAGCCTCAGGGCTGATATCGGTGATCCACTCATCGAGGAAGCCCTGGCGCGAAACCGGCGGAGGCTTCAGCGGATGAGGCTGCGTTTTCGAAAGCACTTCGCCGGGCATCGTCGATGGCGGGATGGGCCGCTCCTCGATCGGGTAGATCGGCTTGCCGGTGTCGCGATCGAAGAAAAACAGGAACGCCTGCTTGGTGGGCTGGACCACGGCGTCGATCGTCTTGCCGCCCATCTTCATCGTGATCAGCGCGGGCTGCGCCGGCATGTCGTAGTCCCAGATATCGTGGTGCACGATCTGGTAGTGCCACTTGCGCTTTCCCGTGACCGCGTCGAGCGCGAGCACGCAGTTTCCAAACAGGTTGTCGCCCAGGCGATTGCCCGCCCAATAATCGAAGCTCGGCGAGCCGATGCCGGCGAACACCAGACCGCGCTTGACGTCGACGCTCATGCCGGCCCAGTTGTTCGTGCCGCCGGAGTATTTCCACGAGTCGCCGGACCAGGTGTCGTGCCCGAACTCGCCCGGCTTGGGAATGGTGTGGAAAATCCAGCGGCGCTCTCCGCTGCGCGCATCCCAGCCGCGGATGTGGCCGGGCGCTTCCGGATACGGCCCCTCGCCGCCGCCGCCGCCCGTGATGATCATGTCCTTGTACACAACCACCGGACTCGAGTGGCGGAAGTTCAGCCCCGTCATTTCGTGATCGAACTGCTCTTTCAGATCGAGCACGCCCTTCTTGCCGAATGTCTCAACCGGCTTGCCGGTCTGTGCGTTGAGCGCCCAGAGCTGATCGCGGTAAGCGACCAGGATGCGCTTGTCGCCGCCGCTTTCCCAGTAGCACACGCCGCGATTGGCTCCCGGCGCGCGCCGCGCGGTCACGCCCTCGCCGGGATCGAACGTCCACAGCAGCTTGCCGGTTGCGGCCTCGAGCGCCTGCACTTTGATCCGCGCCGTGGTGAGGTACATCACGCCGTCGACCGCAATCGGCGTGCACTCGATGGCCGTCGCCGGGCGTACATTGGCGTCACCGGTTTTGTGCACCCACGCCACTTTCAAATTCTTCGCGTTCGATGGCGTGATGCGGTCTCAAAGCGAATAGCGTGAGGCGCCGGAATCGCTCCCGTAACAATTCCATTCGCGCGCCCGGTCTGGACCGGATGCCGCGCGGGCGCCCGGAATGAGGAAAGCCGTTGCGGCTGACTTTTTCAGGAAACTGCGGCGATTGAGTTTGGACATATAGTTCGCACGATCATCTTATCGCGGTTCAGTGCGGAGCTTCTCACGGCCGGCCTCACTGCCCCCAGCGCGGTGCAAGGCTTCTCACGGAACCGCGACCGTCAGGGAGCGGCCCGCGTCTCAAACTCGATCCTGGCAATACAGATCAATGCGCGGGCGAAGGCTTCGCTCATCCACCGCAGCAAGCGGTTCGGCGATTGCCACTGCCTCACGAACATGCC
>JBOGMR010000901.1:0-5082 GCA_050746825.1 Bryobacteraceae bacterium
CCTTCAGTGCAACGTCGAGAACCTGCTCGACAAGCGCTACTACATCAACGCCGATAGCAACAACAACATTTCACCGGGCTTCCCCCGGGCGCTCCGCGCCGGCCTGATCGCCAGGTTCTGACGATCCTGTGGCGCCGGCGCTCGCGCCTGCCGGGTCGAGACTCGTCCCGCCCCGTGTCTTCGCGCCACCACCGTACTGCTCGAGCGCTGCGAGCACGTCGCCACGCCCCATCTTCTCCGCCCACGCGCGCGGCGTCGCCCACGGCGCAGCGTCCCTCTCTACCGGATCCGCGCCTCGCGTAAGCAGCAGCTTCACCAGCTCGACGCGTCCCCAGCGGCACGCCCATCCGAGCGGCGTGCTCTTGAGCAGGTTGTCGCGCACGTCGAGTCGCGCGCCCGCGTCGAGGAGCATCGTCGCGAACGCCACCCGCTCGTCCGCCGTCACGTGCTCGCGCGATCCCGCGACACTATGCAAAATGGTCAGGCCGAATCGCCCGTCGTCTTGCACTCTCCCGCGGATGTTCGGATCGCAACGCTCCAGCACCAGCCGGAAGCAAGTGAGATACGTGCCGCGATCCCACTCCCGGCTTCCGGATCCGTGCGTCCAGATTCGCAACGGCTGCTCCAGGACGTGAAACCACCTCGGATCGTCGCGCGGCCAATCCACCCGTTCCAGCGCCATCCGCACGATCTCCGGATCGCCGCCGCACGTCGAGCCCCAGAGGAGCTGTTCGGCCAGCGTCTCTCCTCCGACGCCATCCAGTCGATACTCCGCTTCGCCTGTGAGCATCTTCCGCGCCAGTTCCGTCCGGCGGTAGAGTCCTGCCGTAGTCGCGTTGGCCTTGCCGCCGTAACGCTCGAGCAGCTTGACCATCGCCCAGTCGCACTGGCTGTAAGCCTGGAACACGGGATCTCCGCTGGCGTATACCGATGCGTTCGGATCGGCGCCCCGCTCGAGCAACATCTCCGCCATCGCGTATTTGCCGGATCCGGCGCAGTGCCACAGCGGCATGCCCCAGGTGAAGACTACTTCGTCGCCGCCCACGTCGCCAAAGCGAGTCCGCTCGTCAGGGTCGAATCCGAATTCGAGAAGCAGCGCGAGGATCGCCGGCCGATTGTGGCTGGCCGCGATCCTGAGCAACCCACCCGAATCGTCGATCGGATTTGCCAACGCACCTTCAGCGTGCCGCGTGCGCAGCCAGTCCGCATCACCGAGCGCCACCGCCGCTCGGGCCGTCAACTCCGCGCCCCGCCGGCGCAAGATCGCCGCCACCGCCGCGAAGCGCTCCACAGTGCCCTCACCCCACCACTGCCCGGCCGCCACATCGAGCGGTGTCCGATCGACCTTGCCGCGCCGGTTCACCTCCGCGCCGTGATCCAGCAGCCAGACGATAATCGGTTCGCTCAGCGCGGAGGCCGCCACATCGAGCGGCGTCCAGCCTTCCGCATTGCAAGTATGAATCAGCGCCGGATCGCCCTCCATCATCGCGATGGCCCGTTCGCCATCGCCCGGCCCGATCGCCCGAAACAGCTCGTCGGGCGCCGGCGCGCTCTCCAGACCGCTCGTCGCCTCCCGCCGGCGCTGTTCCGCTTCTCTTATAATGGCGACGATTTCGTCATACCCGCGCTCGGTGGCGATGGTCAGTGCGCTGGTCGCGTCGCGGTGCGGATACACACCCGCCCGCGCGCTCGCGCCGTGCTCCATCAGCACACGCACCATTTCCGGCGCGCGATTGAGAACCGCATCGTGCAGCGCGCTGCCCTTGTTCGCCAGTTCCGGACGGACTTTGAGCATCGCGCGCACATGCGCCATGTCGCCGGCCTGCACCGCGTCCACCAGCCGCTTGACGGTAACGCCTTCCACATACGCCTTGAGCTTCGGCCAACTGTCGAAGCCATAGGATCGCGCGAGTACAAGCTGCGCGTCGTGTAACGCAAACTTCGCGGCGTCCGCATCACGATAGTGCGCCTTGATCTCCGCAACAGCGCCGGCCTCGCCAGCGGCAAACGCCGCGAGCAGTTCCTTCGCCTGCCGTTTGAGTTGGTCGAGATCCGGGTGCTCGCGAAACGTGCGAGTGGCCTCGGGAGCTTTCATCGCGCCGCCTCCCTTGCCTGCAGAAGGCGCGTTTCGCGCAGCAGGATTTCAGTGGATAGCGATACGGCCGGATTCACAATGAGCTCCTTTCGTGGGCTGCGTCTCGCGTCAGCCGCTGCGCCCGGTGTCCGCTCGCTCGGGCCGAAAAGAGTTCATCGAAGCAATGAAATGTACCCAACCACTTCAGGGGGACGCAGTCCTTTCCGCGGACACGGCGGCGCCCTGATGCGCCACCGCCAGCATAACATGGCAGCGACGGATTCCGTCGCTGATGGCGATAGCATAGTTGCAGCTCATGCGCCCCAGATCGAAAACGTGCTCCCTTCTCAGCCGGCGGTCGTTGTTCCTTCAAGCCGCCGTGCTCGCGCAGAAACCTCCGCGCCTCGTTATCGACACGCACCTCGAAGTCTGGACGCTCGAGCCGCGTTTTCCTTTTCACCACCCCGAGCGGCCGAATCTGAAGGTCGCAATGGCTGCGCCGATCGAGAACCAGGTGGAGCAGATGCGCGACTTCGGCATCCGGTACGCCGTCCTGATCAATCCGCGCTATTACGGCTGGGATAATTCGTACAGCAGCCACTCGCTGCACCTCCATCCCAAGCTATTCGTGGCTCACGGGCTGATCAATCCGGAAGATCCGCAAGTAGCCGAGCGGCTCCGCTATTGGGTGGTCGAGCACGGTTTTCAGGGGATGCGCTTCAGCCCGATCTATCACCCCAAATCAACCTGGCTCAATTCCAGGGAACATTATCCGTTGTGGCGCGAGGCCGAGCGGCTTGGCGCCGTCTTCAACTTCTACATCCTGCCGCACCAGATGCCGATGCTTGAAGACATGGCGGGCCGTTTTCCCGGGGTGAAGATCGTGGTCGATCACCTGGGCAAGCCCGATCGGCGCGCGTCCGATCCCTGGCCTGAGTTCCGGAAAATGTTTCGCCTGAAACGATTTCCTCAGGTGTGGATCAGCGCGTCAGAGCCCTATGAGCTGTCGATCACCAAGGAGTATCCGTATCGCGACACCTGGCCGTACTTCAAGGCTGTGTACGAAGAATTCGGCGCCAAGCAGCTCATCTGGGGCGCCGGCTATCCCCGGCCGCGTTGGGAGTTGCCGATGGATAAGGAGCTGGAATTCGTCGACCGGTACCTCGATTTCTACACTGCGGCGGACCGGGAGCTTCTGCCCGGCAAGAACGCGCTCGGAATCTGGCGGTTCCCAGCACAATCGGGCGGGGCTTGACATCCGCATCGGTCTGCCGCAATATACGTAGTGTGTCTACCGTAGACAATCTATCTGACAGGCTCGAGTTTCTCCAGGGAACCCTCGAAGTCCTGATTCTTCGCAGCCTGCAGCTTGGACCGAATCACGCTTACGGGATTTCGCAGTTTCTGAAGCAGCAATCGGAACAGGAGTTCGTGGTCGACAACGGCTCGCTCTATCCGGCTTTACAACGGCTGCTGCAGCGAGGGTGGATCACGGCGCAGTGGAAAACGTCGCCGAATGCGCGCCGGGCGAAGTACTACCGGCTCACTCCGCAGGGACGCACACAGTTGACGGCCGCGACGTCGAAATGGCGGCGCTTCGTCGAAGCGATGGGCCGGATACTGGCGCCGGAGGCGTGACGCGATGCGGGAGTGGTGGTCGAAACTGCGGCGCGCGATGCCGGGGCGCAAAGGCTTCGCGGATGACTTGCGCGAAGAGCTCGACGCGCACCTCGAGATGGAGATCGAGGATCGTGGAGCGCCGGCCGCCGAAGTACGCCGGAAATTCGGCAATCCGACTCTGATCGCCGAGCGAGCGCGCGAGGCCTGGAGTTTTGGTTTGTTGGAGACGCTGCTCCAGGACCTGCGCTACGGCTGGCGGACGTTTCGCCGTTCGCTTCCGTGGCTGTGCTGTCGCTCGCGCTGGGGATCACAATTCCGGTCCGTCACTTGAGGTCGCGGTAGACTCTTTCGGCCTGGCGCAGTTTCGAAGCGACGTAGTCAAAATTCTCTCGCGACGGAAACATTGTCGGATCGAGCGTCGAGGAGAGTCGCGCGACGTACTCGGCCCATCGCTGGGCGTCCGCGCGAATCACGGGGAGGCGTCCGTCGCGAGTGAAATAGAACGGCGACGAGTGCGCGTAGCGGACCGTGTCCTGCGCCGGCTCGAAGCAGCGCACGGCGAGCCAGCCCGGTTCGGGCACTTCGAGTTCAACCGATTGGCGGGGTTCATCGAACCGCCGCATCACGCGTCCATTGAAGATGACTTCGACCGGCTCGAGCCGCGTCTGTGACCGCGCCGTGAAATTGAGGGAGTAGCGCGCGCCGCGGATCCAATCGAACGCCGCGCCCGGCGGCTTGCCGTTCACCGAGACCTCGAGCAGCGGACCGTTAGTCGCGATGCTGCGGCCGGCGCGCAGATCGCGGAACCATTGCTCGTAGCTGAACTCACGGCTGAGATGGACGTACACGCGCTCGTATCCCGGCCAGCTCGGCATGATGCCCGAGGCCGAGCCCGCCGATACCGGCAGACGGAAGCCGCAGTTCAGGAAGCTGTAATAAAGATCGATCATCCACTGCGCGAAGCCGCGCGGCGTCGAATACTCGGCCTTGTCGCGCTCCATCGATCCCCACTTCTCGGCGTCGAGCAGCACGGTGCGCGGATGAAAATGGTTGTTGACGATACCGATCGAGTCCAGCACGCCAAGTGCAACGTTGACGGGAACGTTCTTCCAGATAGGCTTCTCGCCGTCCACGAAGGCTCCAGAGCGGCGCGCGCTCACGCAGAAGTCGGCGTCGAGAGGAAAAAGGTCGGTGGTGCGCCAGTCGACGGGTTCGGGGGCGTTGAGTAGGACGACTGCGCCGTAGCCTGTGCGCAGGCGCTCGACCTCCTGGTTCTGCAGACTGACGATGTGACGCGCGTCTACATGAACCAGATGTTTCGACGGGTAGGCCGGCGGCTCACGCCGGGTTCCGACGTGACGTGTGATCACCGGCGCAATGTTGAGATC
>JBOGMR010000902.1:0-7942 GCA_050746825.1 Bryobacteraceae bacterium
CCCGGCGGAATGTTCCTGCGGCGGTGAAGGCTGCTCCACCACGCGCTGCACGGCGTTTTCGAGCGCGCGCCCGCCGGGGAACGCCTTCTTCCCCGTGACCATTTCGTACATCACCAGGCCCAGCGCGTAGATGTCGGCGGCATGGGTCACAGGCGCGCCGAGCAACTGCTCCGGCGCCATGTAGTCGGGCGTGCCGAGGATGTGACTGGCGCGGCTCAGATTGGTGATGCTGGTGTCCGGGTCGAGGGCGCGGGCGAGCCCGAAGTCGCTGATGACGGCGCGGGAGGTTCCGCTAGCGCTCTGGATCACCAGCACGTTGGCGGGCTTGAAGTCGCGATGGATGATGCCTTTCTGGTGGAGCGCATCGAGTCCGTCGGCCATCTGCGTGATCAGAGGCAACGCGGCGTCTGTAGAGAGCCGCCCGCTCTGCAGCAGATGATCGGCCAGCGTCTCGCCGTCGAGCAGCTCCATCGTGATGAAGACGCGCTCCTGATCGAAGCTGCGGTCGTGCCCCACGTCAAAAACGCGGCAGACGTTCGGATGCGTCACCTGCCTGGCAAGCTGCACCTCTCGCCGAAAGCGGCCCAGGAACTGCGCGTCGCCGATGAGGCCGGGCTTGAGGATTTTGAGCGCGACCGGGCCGCCCAGCTCCTGATCGTTGGCCTCGTAGACCTCGCCCATACCGCCCTTGCCGATAAAGCGGAGGATGCGAAAACGATCCGCCAGCACGTCGCCTCGCTGGAGGGCGTGGCGCGGCTGGGTTGCAAAGATGTCGACCGTCTCGGTTTGCGCCAACTGGCCGAGGAGCTTTTCCACCTCACGACGCAGAGCCGAGTCTCCGGAACAGGCCTGGTCGAGGAATGCGGCGCGCTCCGGTACCGGCTTCTCGGCGGCTTTGGAGAAGATGACCTTGATCCTATCCCACCGTTGGGCTTCCATGGTCCGCCTCGAGTCCGAGCTCGTCGCGCAGCCACGCGCGAGCGAAGGTCCACTCACGTTTGACAGTTCGGGGAGAAACTTTCAGCACCTCGGCGCTCTCCTCGATCGAGAGGCCACCGAAGTAGCGCAGTTCGACGACGCGGCTGGCGCGTCCGTCCTTTTCGGCGAGTCGCGTGAGAGCCTCGTCGAGTCGTACGATTTGTCCGGATTTCGCCGGGGTGAATACCAGCCCTTCATCGAGCGGCAGCATGTCCATGCCGCCGCCGCGTTTGCCCGCGATGTGCCTGCGCGCATGGTCGACCAGGATGCGCCGCATGATTTGCGCCGCGACCGCGAAGAAGTGGGCGCGGTCGTGCCAGCTCGCTGATTTGAGTTTGACCAGGCGGAGATAGGCCTCGTTGACCAGCGCTGTGGTCTGCAATGTGTGGCCCTGCTTTTCGCGACGCATGTAGCGCGCAGCCAGTACGCGCAGTTCGGCCTGCACGGCGTTGACGAGCGCCGATTGCGCACCGCTATCTCCTTCCTGGAATCGCCGGAGCAGGACAGTAATATCGTCTTGCGAGCCCATAGCGAGTGCCCGAGCCGTTTTTGATTCAACCAAGTATACCTGAATCGTGCGGTGGGACAAGGTTTTGGCTGCTTGGGCAGGCGAAATGCCCCGAAGAGAGGATTGGCACCTGACTTTGTCAGTCGTGCCGATAGTGTAATAGGGGGAGGTCGTCGAACCTTTGCTGACGCGCGCGCGGCGCGGTTTGGTGAGGTGGCGCTGCTGGGTGTGCTCTGCTGCGTGCTGGCCGGGCTGCAGTATCGATGGACGGGCGAGGTCAGCCGTGCGGAAGAAGAGCGGCTGAAGAGCTGTCTGCAGGCTGCATTGAACCGGTTGAGCCACAACTTCAATTCCGAGATCGCAGCGGCATGCGCCTCGCTCCTAGCGCAGGGAGACCAGATCGAGACGCTGGGACGGGACGCCGCGTACGCGGCTCGCTACCGGCAGTGGAAAGAGTCTGGTAGTCACGATCCGCTGTTCCGGCGCGTCGGGATCGCCGTGCCGGAGGCCGAACGCTGCTGGTCATTCGATACGGAAAAACTGAACGAGTCGAAACTCCGTTGGCCTTGAACGAAGGTGGGGCAGGCTCGGCAATGACGGGCCCAGGCCCGCAACTCCTAAACATAAGTGCGCGCGGCATCGGTAGAATGGGGCTGATGGGGTTTCTCCGCCGGCTGCGCCTGACGCTCGAAATGATCAAGTTCGAGCACTCCGTGTTTGCGCTGCCGTTTGCCCTGACCGGCACGCTACTCGCGATTCGCGAAGGCGGCCTGACGGCGCCGGAGATCTGGCGGCGGCTGGTCTGGATCGTGGTGGCGATGGTGGCAGCGCGGTCGGCGGCGATGGCGTTCAACCGGCTGGTGGATTCTGCCATTGACGCGCGCAACCCGCGCACAAGGATGCGGCACTTGCCGGCCGGCGCCCTTTCGCGGACATTCGCGTGGGGCTTTGTCATCGTGGCGTCGTTGGCGTTCATTTTGGCGGCGCGCGAGCTCAACCCGCTCTGCTATCGTCTGGCCCCGCTCGCGCTGGGGATCGTTTTCTTCTACTCCTTCACCAAGCGGTTCACTTCCTTCTCTCACGTGGTGCTCGGGTTCGCGCTGGGTATCGCACCGGCCGCAGCATGGATCGCGGTGCGCGGAACGCTCGATCCGCGCATCCTTTGGCTGACCGCCGCCGTCGCGTGTTGGACCGCCGGATTCGACATCATCTATTCGTGCCAGGATTACGAGTTCGACGTCGACGCCGGTCTGTTCAGCCTGCCCAGCAGACTCGGCGTGCGCGGGGCGCTACTGGTATCGCGGCTGCTGCACGTAGCAATGCTGGGGTGCCTGGTGGCCTTGGTCGCAACGCTGCGGCTCGGCCCGATCAGCCTGGCCGGAATCGGCGTCGTCGCGGCGCTGCTTGCCTATGAGCATCGTCTGGTGCGCGCGGACGACCTGTCGCGCGTCGACGCGGCCTTCTTCAACCTCAACGCTTACGTCAGCGTGCTATTCTTTCTTTTCTGGGCCGTGGACATCTTCTATGCAAGTCGCTTTTGAAGACCGCCGCCTGACGCCAATCCTTGCCAAGATCGAGGCACGGGAGCGGCTGAGCTTCGACGACGGGCTGGCGCTCTACCAGACCTCGGACCTGCTGGCGCTCGGCTACATGGCCAACCTCGTGCGCGAGCGGATGCACGGCTCGACGACTTACTTCAACGTCAACCGGCACATCAATCCCACCGACGTCTGTGTGGCCAGTTGCCGTCTGTGTGCGTTCGGTAAGCGCTCGAAAGACCCCAAAGCGTACACGATGTCGCTCGAGCAGGTTTGGGAGACGGCGGGGCAGGGCTGGTCCGAGGCGGTGACGGAGTTCCACATCGTCGGCGGACTGCATCCAGAGCTGACGCTCGACTGGTTCTGCCGGATGCTGCGAGGCTTGAAAGACCGCTTTCCCCAGGTGCACTTGAAGGCTTTTACGATGGTTGAAATCGGCTATCTCGCGCAGCGGGCTAAGCTCCCCGTGCGCGAAGTGCTGGTGCGCCTGAAGGACGCCGGCATGGATTCACTGCCGGGTGGGGGCGCCGAGGTTTTCTGCGACCGCGTGCGGCGAATCATTTGCGATCACAAGCTGACCGGTGACGAGTGGATCGAAACCGCACGCACGGCGCACGAGCTCGGGCTGCGTTCCAACTGTACGATGCTCTACGGCCACATCGAAAACGACGAGGACCGCGTCGACCACCTCGTCCGCCTGCGCGAACTGCAGGACGACACTGGAGGTTTGGTCACCTACATTCCGCTCGCCTTCCATCCCGACAACACCGCACTCCATCACATCCCGAAGACAACCGGCTTCATGGATCTGAAGAACATTGCGGTGGCGCGGCTGATGCTGGATAACGTGCCCCACATCAAGGCGTACTGGATCATGATGACGCCGAAGGTGGCCCAGATCGCGTTGCGCTTCGGAGCCGATGACATCGACGGCACGGTCGTCGAGGAGAAGATCTATCACGATGCAGGCGCTACCACCAGCCAGTCTCTCCGTCGAGCCGAACTGCTCCAACTCATTCGCAAGGCGGGGCGGGAGCCGGTAGAGCGGGATACGCTATACCGTCCAGTATCCCGTACTGAAGCCACCTTCACCGTGCTCGTCTGAATGCTAATCAATTCATAATCAATATCTTAGAAGGTGTTCGGCAGAGGCCCACTCGAAGGTATCAAAGTACTCCCTCGGGGTAGGTGAATTAGAATCACTGAATTAGGGCATAGGAGAAATTGACTTAGTACCCCCAGAACCCTTATCCTAGACCCAATTGGTGCTAAAAATGGAAGAACAAGGTTTAACCGCCACCGAGCCTCAAACCGGCGACTCGGGCAAGATCCGGATCGTGATTGCCGACGATCATCCGATCTTCCGCGATGGGCTCCGCAAGCTGCTGACACTCGAAGAGGATTTCCAGGTAGTTGCAGAAGCTCGAGATGGCAAAGAAGTACTCGAGGTGCTCGAACAGCATGATCCGGACATCCTGCTGCTCGATCTGAAAATGCCGGGACTCGATGGGTTGACGGCGCTCCAGCGGCTTCAAGGTTCGCGCTTCAAGACAAAGGTCATCGTGCTGACCGCATCTGAGGACAAGAACCAGTTCGTTCAAGCCATGAAGTTCGGGACTTCCGGCATTGTGCTCAAGCAGACCGCTACCGAGCTGCTGATCAAGAGCATCCGGCGAGTTCACGCCGGCGAGATCTGGCTCGACTCGCACACGACTGCGGCTGTCATGCGGCAGTTTTCCTCGCCCATGGAGCCGCCCCCGAACTCAGGCCGCGATCGCGAGCGTTCCCCGCTCAGCCAGCGTGAGCGCGAGATTGTCACACTGGTGGCGCAAGGCTTCAAGAACAAGGAAATGGCGGAGAAGATGTTCATCAGTGAACAGACGGTGAAAAACCATCTGCACAACATCTTCGACAAACTCGGTGTGTCGGACCGGCTGGAACTGGCGCTCTACGCCATCCACAAGAATCTGCACACCGGCGCCTGAATCGCGCGCACCTCCGCGGAACCACCCCGCACTCGGCATATCCTGAGTAGCTGAGTCGAGACGTCCTTAACGGCCAACAGTCGGCTCAGTGATATGGCAAAGGCACTGTTCCTCAGTCTTCCTCTGGCCGGCCACATCAATCCCTCGCTGTCTTTGGTCCGTGAACTCGTCGGGCGAGGCGACGAGGTCTTCTACTACGCCACCGATCCTTTCGCTGCCAGAATCGAACAGGCGCACAGCCGGTATCGCCCATACCGGAATGCGTTTCTGGCTGACATGAGGCAACTGCCCGAGCGCACGCACGAACTCTCCTGGCTACTGATGCGCACGACCGCCGAAGTGCTCGACGAGCATCTCGAGGCATTTCGCGCCCAACGCCCTGACTATCTCATCACCGATTCAGTCGCACCCTGGGGACAATGGGCGGCGGAAATCCTGGGCGTCCCGGTGGTGACATCCGTCAGCACCTTCGCATTCAACCGGCGCGTGCTGGCGTTCGCCGCGGCGCGTGGAATATGGCCCAGGAGCCCCCGCCTCATTTGGTCGAAATTGAGGCACGTCGTAAATGCGCTCCGGCTCGGGCGGCAATTGGGCCGTCAACACGGCGTCCGCGGGCCGGGAATCACCGGCTTGGTGATGGGCCGCTCTGACTTGAATATCGTCTATACGTCGAGTCACTTTCAGCCGTGCGGCGAAACGTTCGACGATCGCTTCCAATTCATTGGGCCCTCACTTGCGGATCGCAGCGAGACCGCCGATTTCCCTTGGGACCAACTGAGCCGCCCTGTGATTGTCTACGCCTCGCTGGGCACCCTGTTCAATACGGACGCCACATTCTACCGGAAGTGTTTCGAGGCATTCCGGCACGAGGATCTTCAGGTGGTCCTGTCGATAGGATCGAATGTACCCAGTGAGAGCCTGGGACCGGCGCCGCCGAACTTCATAGTACAACCGCACGTACCGCAACTGGACTTGCTCCAGCGCGCCGCCGTATCCATTACGCATGGCGGCATGAACAGCGTGAGCGAGAGTCTTTACCACGGCGTGCCCGTTGTGGTCATCCCGCAGATGAGCGAACAGGCAATAATCGGGCGGAGGGTGGAAGATCTCGGGGCCGGTCTCTACGTTGCGAAGGAGGACGTCACGGCGGATAAGCTCCGCGAATCGGTCCAACGCCTTCTGAGCGAGGACGGGTTTGGCCGGCAGGCTGCCCTTGTGCGCGAGTCCTTCCGGACCGCCGGTGGTGTCGCGCGTGCGGCCGACGCTATCCTTCGGTTCACGCGAGCTTGAGATTTAGAAGGCTAAGCGAAATCCGAACTGCAGGTTTCGCGGCGTGGAGTGCGCATTCGAAGCCCGTATGCCTCCGAAGTTGCTGTCGGTCTGGTTGGTGATGGGATTCGCGATCATCGGGACGTTGAAGGGGTTGAAACCTTCGGCGCGGAACTTCAGACGATACCGCTTTCGGATGGCGACCGTCGTTTCCAACTGGATATCGTAAGTGAAGAAGCGCGGGTCCGATCACGGTCCCGATACCTGCCGATCCGAACTGGCGGGTTGGCCGCGTGGCGGCCGCGTTGACAAAGCCTGGAAGGGCGATAGGCGGCGGGATCGAACCACGGATTGGCCTTCTGCTCGCGGGAGCGGCCCGATTGGTCGATGCGTCCGTCGGCGATGCGATCGGCACGATTGGTGGTTGCGCCCGTAGGACTCTGCCCGTTCGGCGCGGTGCCCGTTCGGCGCAGTGATGGTCAGCGCCTCCCCCGATTGCCACGTGCCAAGGCCGGCGAACATCCAGTCGCCAAGAATCGCCTGAACAACCGGGTGCGCGCTTCCGCCGAACGTGCGGCCCTTGCCGAACGGAAGCTCATACACATAGTTCCAGTGAAAGACGTGGACCGGTTGCGCGGGAACTGCTCCGTAATCGTATTTGCCATTTCGGATCCCCGATTTCGACACCGATCGGATTTTCGCTCCCAACTCGATCAGAAAAACCTCGCGGAGCGCGCGATCGGCTTTGGCGCTCAAGCCTCAAAACCCACCGTAAATGTGATATGTTTCTCGTAGAATTCCTCTATGCAATGCAGCGGCCGCGCCGTAACCCACTTGTTGGTAGTTGGTGCAATCGCCATCCCCTCTATGCGCGCAGCCGAAGTTTCGGGCTCCGATCTCGAACGCAGATTTGCGCAGACCGTGCAGCCGTTTCTTACCCGCTATTGCATCGGATGCCATGGCGGAGCTACGCCGGCCGCCCAGTTCGATCTCCGGCCTTACTCGACGATGGCGCTGGTGGTCCGTGACTATCCTCGATGGACCCAGGTGCTCGAGAGACTCGACGCCAAAGAGATGCCTCCGAAGCAGGCGCCACAACCCGCGGCGAATACCCGCCAGGCAGTGACTACATGGGTGCACGACGTTCTTCGGGCCGAGGCGCGAAAGAATGCAGGGGATCCGGGCCTGGTGCTGGTTCACCGCTTGAGCAACGCGGAATACAACAACACCATCCGCGACCTTATTGGCGTCGACCTTCGGCCTACGCGGGAGTTTCCGGTGGATCCTGCCAACATGGCCGGCTTCGACAACTCGGGCGAGTCGTTATCGATGTCGCCCGCCCTGCTCAACAAGTACCTGCAAGCCGCGCGGGAAGTGGGCGATCACATGGTGCTGACGCCCGACGGCCTCGCCTTCGCCCCACACCCGATGCTCGTCGAGACGGATCGCGAGAAGTACGCGATCCAGCGGATCGTGAATTTCTATGAGCGCCAGCCCACCGATTATGCGGATTACTTTCAGGCTGCATGGCGCTTCAAGCACCGGGCTGTTCTTGGAAAGCGCAACGCTACGCTGGCCGGCATCGCCGTGGAGGCGAAGGTAAGCCCGAAGTATCTGCCCATGATCTGGCAGATCCTCGAGGAGACTTCCGAGGCCGCCAAGGT
>JBOGMR010000903.1:0-3107 GCA_050746825.1 Bryobacteraceae bacterium
AACAGGATGACCCCGACCGGAATCGACAAAATGAGAATCTTCTTCAGCCTTGACATAACGCTCCTTTCGAATTTGGGCTACAGTTAAAGAAATCGAAAATGCCGCCCCATCCGTGTGGGGCGAGAACCAGGCCGGCTGAGCTTCATCTAACCACTACCTGCGTCACGGATGCGAAGCCGCTTTTTGGAGGACGCTGCGATCATCATAAGGTGCTCCTACCCTGATCAACGGAAAGTCTGGAAGAAATTGGCGGGGATTTTTTGGACGCCGACGCACGCTGTGCCGCCTTCCGGACGCGGCCTCCACAGCTTGTGATCGCAGCTATTCGAGAGTTACGGCAAGCTGCCGCTGCACATAGGCATTATTGGGGAGTTTGGCATTCCAGGCGCGCCAGAGTTCCGTGCGTTGCGCATTCAGCCGTTCCGCCTCTGCGCGCGCGCCGGTCTTTAACAATAAGCGGGCGCTCGCGAGGTAGATTCGCGAAAGCGAGTGGGCATGGCCGAGATCATTTCGAATATCAGGTTTGGCTGCCATGACTTTGTCGAGCAGCTCGCGGTAAATGTCGAGAGCTCGCGCCGTTTGGCCCGTGGCGGCGGCGTGTTCTGCTTGCGCGCGAACCACCGCTTCGGGTTCGTCGCCGATACTGATTTTTGGCGCGGGATACACTTTTACCTCGCGCAGTAAATCCAACGCTGCTTCGATTCGCGCTCCGGCCTCGCGTTGCCGGTGAAGCCGGCGGAGCGGCCAGGCGGACTGCGCCAGGATCTGGGCCTCCTGCCGTCGGGTTCGTATGTTGTTCTTTACCTCGCGCAGGCAAGCATTCCGTGGCGCCACGGTTTCATCAGCTGTTTCATGATTCCTCCTTGGGATGCATTTTGTTCTCTCAGTGCGCCGTAAACGGAACGATGTCCTGCTGACAAACTGTCCCAGGCGCTGGAAGGACCAGATCGGTGAGATAGCGTGCGACAACATTATTTGCGCAGATCGATTTACCCAGGGAGCTATGCCCCCAAGCATGCACAGTGAGCAATCGGGAGTTGGGGAGCAGGTTCGCCACAGCGACGGCGCTTTCGTAGCGGGTGGCAGGGTCAAAGAGATTCCCGATCACCAGCACGGGATTCGTTGTATACCGGTTGAACGGACCGATGTAACGGTCCTTGTCGGCGCCCGGCCACTCGGCACAGTTACTTGAAACCCACGTCCAGAAGGTTCCAAAGTAACCGTAGGCGGCCTCCGCCGCATGTCCCGCAGCGGACCACGCTGCGTACGTGTGGGGATTGTCCGTATCGGAGCAACTCACGGCCGGATATCCTTCGGCAGAATTCGGGTATCGAGGAAAGCCGCGTTTCTCAATGTAGCCGGGTACTTCCCCAGAATGGCTCTAAGCGGGCCCCTACTTGCGAGAGATTCACCTGCCCCTCCAGATCTGCGAGGAGTTGAGCAAAGCTTGCCCACTGCGATGATCCGTACAGGGCACGGTGCGTGGTCCCGATGAGTGAGGAGTAGTCCAGTTCGCCGACTGATCCGTCCGGGAAGGTGAACTGGATTGGCTGAAGCTTCAGCCGATTGCCGATAGAGGCGAAACGGCTCGCGGAGTTCGGCGCCAGCGCGCAACGTGCGCCGTCGGCGTCACAAAGCGAAAGAATTCATTCAGCATCACTTGGGCGCCCGCGTCGCCTCGAATGCGTGTGGAAAAAGGAACGGTCGAGCCCTCATTGCCGTATCCAGTCGCCCACGCGATCGGGTCGACGACTCCGTCCATCACAAGCGCTCGGAAGTTATCGGGGAACAGATTTGCGTAGGTGACTCCGAGGTATGACCCGTAGGAGTACCCGACGAAGTTGAGCTTCGTGTCACCGACAGCTTGGCGCAGCAGGTCGAGGTCGCGTGCAACATTCGCGGTGGACATGTGGTCGATGATGCGGCCGCCGCGCTGGGCGCAAGCTCCATTGAGATATCGGTCCGTGGCGATCTGGACATTCTCTTCTTCCGGCGTGCGTGGAAAATAAAACGGAGTAAAGGCGGAGTCCCACTGGCTTGTCTGTGCCAAAGCAGCGGAGGCTGTACTGCCGCCGATTCCCCGCGGATCGAAACTCACCAGATCAAACCGCTCCCGAAGGTACGCGAAAGTCGTCAGGCCACGGACGAGCAGGAACTGAATGCCCGAGCCGCCCGGGCCACCGGGATTGAAGAAAAGGGAGCCTATCCGGCTCTGCGGGTTTAGCGCTGGAAGCCTTATCAGCGCGATGTCGATGGTGGCGCGGTTGGGCTCCCTATGGTCAAGCGGCACTTGAACGATACCGCACTCGAACGGTCCGGATGTTGAATTACACTTGCTCCAGCCAACGCGCGGTGACGCGGCGTAACCAGCCAGTGTGAATCCACCGAGACACGCCACTTAATCCAAGCCGCCACGCTTTCAAGAACTTTGTCATCGAGTTTGTTTCCTACCTTGATCAACGCAAAGCCTGGAAAAAGTTGGCAAGAATTTTCTGCGAATGGATCTGGTTTCGTGGCGGCAACAGCACCGCTGACGGTCGTGGTCAGTCTCGACAGTTGCCGTCGAGCGATTCGACAGGCACGCCGAACTGCCGTGATAGATGCCGAATCATCTATTGGGTAGTCACACCAGCAAGCTGCCGCTGCACGAAGGGATTGTTCGGGCGCTTTCGGTCCCAATGCCGCCACAACTCCAGCCTGCGCACGTCGACCGCCGACGCAAGGTCCGGCTGGCGGGCGCGGCGATGCATTTGCGCCAGCGCCAAGTAGATGCCGGAGAGGTCGGTGGCATCCTCCAAACGGGACTCCGGCTTGATCATTGGCGTGAGCTTACGGATGATTTCCTGGTAGATCTCGATGCCCTGTCGCAGATTGCCTGCACCCGCCTCCATCTCGGCCCGCCCACACAGCCCATCGACAAGAACGGAACCCGGTTCGATCGTTTCCGCCGGGTATAACTTCAATTCGCGCATCCGCAAGAAAGCAGTTTCCAGCCGCCGGCGCGCCTCGGCGGAACGGCCCAACTGGCGCAATGGATACGTGGATCCGGCCAGCGCCCTAACCTCAGCGCGGCGCGCATCCCGGTTATCTGCAACCCTTGCCAAGAC
>JBOGMR010000904.1:0-2446 GCA_050746825.1 Bryobacteraceae bacterium
CGCGGAGCGGATCGATCTGGGACCCGCCGACTTGCGCGGCCGCATCGCGCATCACGGATGGACGCTCGAGCTGCCCGAGGGCGCTTCCCTGACGTGGCCCGTCTACCCGCACAATCCCTACTCCGACGCTGCCGAGACCAACATCGCCTACGCCGTCGGGAGGCTGACAGCGCCGCTCGCCCTCAAGGCACGGCCCGGGAAATACGTGCGCCCGCGTGAGCTGGAACTGGCATTTCGCTTGAGCGTGGAATGAGCCGAAGCTTCACCAGTTCGTCACCGACCCATCCGGACGGCGATAAACCGGCATCGGCTGCGTGCGCTCGCTCACCTCGGCAAGCAGCGTCAGCTTGGAAGCGTCAAACTCCACGCCGAGTCCGGGGCGCTGGTTTGGCCATAGTTTGCCTTCGCGGAAATCGAAGCACTTGGGTAGATAAGGCACACCGCGAGTGGCGCGCGGCAGCATCTCCATCAGCACCGGACCGGAGAAGGCCGCGCACAGATGCACCAGCACGGCCTCGGAGATCGGTCCGGTGAAATGCGGGATCAGTCCGACGTAGTGCGTCTCGCAGAGCGCGGCAATTTTGAGAAACTCGGTGACGCCGCCCACGTTCGGGACCGTGGCGCGGCAGTAATCGATGAGATGTCCCTCGACCAGCGTGTTGATGTCCCAGCGGTCTCCGAACTGTTCCCCCACCGCGATCGGCGCCTTGACCTGAGGACGCAGCGTCCGGTACACCTCCGGATTTTCCGAACGCACCAGGTCCTCGACGAAATAGGCGCCGAGATTTTCGATCATCTGGCACAGCCGCACGGCGTCCGGAAAATCGAAGCGTGTGTGGAAGTCGATGGCCCATCCGCCGTCTTTGCCGGCGCCCTCGCGAGCGTCGCGGCACATTTCATAGGTGCGTTTCACGGCGTCGAACCGGTCGTATGGCACGCCGTCGGCGGGGTGGAAACGGTAGGCGCGGTAACCCTCCGCAACGCACGCGGCGGCGGAAGGTTTGATGCCGCCCTTGTCCGGATACGCCGTCGCGTAGCATTCCACGTGATCGCGCGCGAGCCCGCCGATCATCTGGTAGAGCGGTACGCCGAGCGCCTTCGCCTTGATGTCCCACAGCGCCATGTCGAGCGCCCCGATGGCGTGCAGTTTCTCCCGCCCAGGCGGATAGAAGTAGCCGCGATACAAAGTCTGCCAGATATGTTCGGTGCGGAACGGGTCCATTCCGATGATGGCCGCCGCGCTCTGCTCCATCGTGTCCTTGGCGCCGCCCTCGCCAATGCCACTGATTCCTGCGTCGGTCTCAACCACCACCACGTTCGTGCTCTGGTTGAACAGCCCGGGCACTTTCGACTGCCGCATGGCGGCATCGCCGGCGCCCGCGTAGTAGCGTACGCGCGTGATCTTCATTCCGGATCGAGGTGACGGATTCTGAGCGGCGGCAGCAAGCGGAGTCGCAGCGGCGACTTTGAAGAAGGCTCGGCGTTGCATGATTCCTCCGCAGAGCATTCTACCGCGCGGCGGCATCCCATGCTCTAATGTGACGAGTCGAAGGAGGCGTTCACCGTGCGATTCTCTCGCTGTCTGCTGCTCGTTGGTTTCACGGCGGCCGTCGCTGCGGCCCAACCCCTCGCGACGCCGTTGTGGCTGCGCGGGTACTCGGTCATTCCGGCGCCGCAACGCGTCACGCTCGGAGCAGGCGATGTGATCTTTGACGGCGACTGGAGAGCTGAGCCAGGAGCGGTTCCCGCAACTCACATCGCCGTGCGTACGCTCCGCAACGACCTCAAGGCATTTCACGGCGTGGAGTTGAAGCCCGCTTCTTCGCGCGTCATCCGTCTCTCTCTGCAACCCGGCGTGGCCGCCATCGCCGATCGCGAAGTTCAGGCGCAGGGCTACCGGCTGGCCATTGCGCCGGGCTCGATCGAGATCGCCGGCAACAGCGACGCCGGACTCCTCTACGGGGTTCACACGCTGATCCAACTGCTGCGGCGCGACGCCCGTGGCGTCCTGCTGATGCCCGAGGCCGTGATCGAAGACTGGCCCCGCCTTCCGCTCCGCTTCCTGCACTGGGACAGCAAGCATCATCAGGACCGCATGGAGACGCTGAAACGGTATCTCGACTGGTCCGCGCGAATGAAGATCAACATGATCGGCTTCGAGCTCGAAGACAAGTTCGCGTATCCGTCGAACCCCATCATCGGTGCGCCCGGTGCGTTCACGGCCGCCGAGTTGCAGGAGATCGTCAATTACGGCCTGGAGCGTTTTATCCAGGTGGTCCCGGTGATTCAGGCCCCGGCGCATCTGTGCTTCGTGCTCAAGCATCCTCAATTCGCGCACCTGCGCGCCGATGGCAACAATTACCAGGCGTGCCTCTGCGACGAAGAGTCGTACAAGCTGATCTTCCGAATGTACGATGACGTGATCGCGGCGGCCAAAGGCGTCGAT
>JBOGMR010000905.1:0-8051 GCA_050746825.1 Bryobacteraceae bacterium
GCCAACAACATCGACGCCTCGATCCTGAAGAATTTCAGCATCACCGAGACCGTGAAGCTCCAGTTCCGCTGCGAGTTCTTCAACTTCTTCAACCACGTGACCTTTAATGGCCCGGACATCGGTCCGACGAACTCAAACTTCGGGCGCATCACCGGGCAGGCCAATCTGCCGCGGTCGACGCAGTTGGCGCTGAAGCTGAGCTGGTAGCGCGGACGTCTTACCCGGCGCCGTTCACAAATCGCAGGAACCGGGTGCTGCACAATTGGCAGCGGAAGGGCCGGCAGCCGAAGGGGCGGAATACGAAATCGGTAAGCCGCGTTCTGGCGGACCGCCGAATCTCACGGGAGCCGCACGCGGGACAGTGCGGCACGTCCCTCAAGCTGCGGGCCGTGACGATCTTCACAAAGCAATAGAAAAGAAAAAAGAAGGTGAAGAGTCCGAGGGCGCCAAGGAGAACGCGGTAGCGAAGTCTCATCCGTGACAGTCAGGTAGGCAAGTTAATTAACTATCGTAACGCGCGCGGGCGAGCCGCAGAAAAAAACGGCGAGAGCGTGACGCGGTGACTCGCTACGGCACCCATGCCAGAGCGACCACCTGCACCTCGATGTTGGTCTTTTTGGGCCGTACAATCACCGGTTCGAGCGCTTCGCTGAGCGGATCGGCCTTGGCTTCACGCGCCGCCACTTCCTGGTCAAACTGCGACTGCAGCTCCGCGAGCTGCTGTTCGACCGCCGCCAGATTCTCTCCGGCGCGAGTGATATCCTGCGACTCCTTCTTCGACTTTCCATACGCACGAGCGGCGGTCGCCGCGCGGTTCACATTGGCGACGCTGAGCGTCTTGCGTCCCAGGAACGCGCCCAGCAGACTGCTCCCGATGCTGAACGCGGTCTGCATACCTTGCTGTTGCGACTGCTCTTTCTCTTTCTGAACGGCCTGTCCGGCGCGGCGCTTCCGGTCTTCCAGCGTATTGAAGCGCGTCGCGAAGCGCTGGCGAAGCTGCTCGTTGATGCGGTCGCGCTCCTCGCGCGCAGCCTGTTGCAGACGGACGCGGAAGTCGCGCTCGGATTCGCCGGGTCGGGAGACGATGCCGAGACTGGGGCTGCGCAGCAAATCGAGCTTCTGTGTTCGGTAGAGCCAGCCGGGGAACGCCCGCCGCCAGGCCTCGTGATTCTTGGGCTTCGATCCGGCCGCCGGAAGCTCGCCGAACTGAGCGCCCTCGAGCGGAGTTTTCTCGAGATCGGTTACGGCGACATCGGCAGCCGGCTCGGCATTCTCCCAATCGACCGCGACGGGGCCGTCGCTGATTGCTGCGAACACCACGTGGCCGGTAGACGCGTCGATGCCGGCCTTGACGTCGATGAAGTGCACCTTGGCGGCGCCGAGCAGCATGGGGCGATACACAATCTCCACCGCAGCGCCTCGCGGCGGGACGAAGTACTGTTCGATCGCGGGCGGCAGGACGGGACGCCCGGCCGCTGGTAAGGGAGCCGGCGAAGCCGCAACGGAGGGCGGTGCGGGCGCAGCCGGCGGTGCGGTCACAGCCGCTACCTTCGGATCCGCCGGTGCAACCGTCACGGCAGGCTTGGCCTGCCTGAGCGTCTTGATTTGCGCGCGCGACAAGGGCCCTCGCAGATACGACATCGCCCATCGCACCTCAAACACGACGGGCTTGTCCTCATGCACGTTGTTCATCAGGAAAACGCGGCTTCCCAGCGAGGCCAGCGTCTGCTCCATCTGCTGCCGGTCGAAGCGCGAACCGGCTTCGGCGGCGGCGCCCTCGAGGCCGTCCAGCACGCGCGCTTTGTCGCGCTCGGTTTGCAGCCGGCCGATCCACCAGGTGCCGGCGTTGGAGAGGCCCTTGTAGTCGAGGTCCACAGGGTTCTGCGTCGCCAGCACGATTCCCACGCCGAACGCGCGCGCCTGCTTCAGCAGCGTGAGCAGCGGACGCTTCGACGGCGGATTCGCCACAGGCGGAAAATATCCGAAGATCTCGTCCATATACAGCAGCGCGCGCAGGCTGGTAGTGCCCGTTTGCGCCCGAACCCAGCCCAGCATCTGGTTGAGCAGCAGCGAGACGAAGAACATGCGCTCGGCGTCGCTCAGATGAGCGATCGAGAAGATCGATATGCGAGGCTTGCCTTCGGGCGTGAAGAGGAAGCGCTGGGGATCGAGGGCTTCGCCTTCGAGCCACATTTCGAAACCAGGCGAGGCGAGCAGGTTGTTGAGCGCCATGGCCAGCGCGAACCGTTGCTTCTCCGGGAAAAACGCTTCGAGATCCATGACGCCGACGCGCGCGACCGGCGGCGTCTGAATGCGGCCGATGAGCGTCGCCAGATCCAGGTCCTGTCCCTGCCTCCAGGCCTGGTCGAGAATGGTCGAGAGCAGTACGTGCTCGCGGCTTTGGATCGGATCGGCGTCGATGCCGGCCAGACCCAGCAGGCTCGTGACGGTCGCATTGATCCGATCGCGCAGCAGTTCGCGGTCTTCGAGGATGGCGGCTTCCGGCGCACCGAACGATTTCAGGATCGAAACGGGAATGCCGGCGTCGCTGCCCGGCGTGTAGATCGCGAAGCCGGCCGACTGGCGCAGGCGCCGGATGCGCTCGCCGTCCTGACCCCACTGCGCGAGGCCCCGCTTCCACTTCTCCGCTTCCGCCGCTGCGAACGTCTCGGGCGACACCCCCTTGGTGCGTGCGTCTTCCTCGTTGATCCAGGGGCGGAAATCCTCGGCGCGCAGTTCGGGGAACGTGAGCAGGAGATTGGCGAGATCGCCCTTCGGATCGATCAGGATCGCAGGGATACCGTCGATCGCGGCTTCTTCGAGCACTGTCAGGCACAGACCTGTCTTGCCGCTGCCGGTCATCCCGACGCACACCGCGTGAGTCACCAGATCCTGCGAATCGTAAAGCAGCAGGTCTTCGAGCGGTTTCTTGCGAGCCAGGTCGTACTCGCGTCCGAGGTAAAAGGTTCCGAGTTTCTCGAAGTCTTGCATAGAGCCATTTTATGCGGCTGGCGTCCGCCGCCCGGGCATCGGCCCACAACGAGATCTACATTCTCGTCTCTCTTCCGGAGCTTCCGCTACGGACGCGACGTGTTCCGGCTGCCTCGATTGAAGGCGCCCGGGGCAGCGTGAGATTGCGGCGGTGCTGCGATTCTGAGGTGTGTTGAACCGTTCGCTAGGGATTCAAGCGAGTCGCGTGGCGCGCCACCATCTGCCAGCCCTGCCGGCCTTTGATCCAGACGTGCAGCACGTTCATGCTTGGCGTGATGATCTTTCCCTGCGCGTTCTGCCGCATGTCCCACTTGCCCAAGACCAGCGCTGTGTTGCCCTGGACACGCACGCTCGTTTCGGAAAACTCCATCGCCTCCATGACCGCGTTTCCAGCCACACCCGACTTCAGCGCGTCGGCCTTGGTCTGCGAGTTTCCGGCCGAGTGCGTATAGGTGAGGCCGGGATGGTAGAGCTTTTCGAGCGCGGCTTTGTCGTTCTTGAGAATGGCCTGCTTCCAGGCTTCGATCGCAGCCAGCACTTCTTTTTCAGCCGCGGCGTCGCCGGCCGCGAAGGACAAGCCGGTCACCAATAAGAGGCCGGCGGCCGCAGACGCCAAAATCCAGTTCAGTCGATCCATAGGAATTCAGCATATAGCAGATTGAATCGTGGCGCAGGCGGATGCCCGCGTCAGCGGAGCGAGGCGCGTATCTCGTCCATTAGTTTCTTCAGATCCGGATCCCTGGAGCGCTCGATCGATCCTGCGATCAGACCCCGCAGCACGCGCCGCGACAACCTGCGCTCGGAGGAATCGTCCGCGGCGTTGGCTTGGCGCGCGAGTTTCGTCAGGTGGTTCCGCAGTTGCGCCAGGTTCGCTGCGCGCTTCAACGGGTCCGCCAGTTCGTCCCCGAGCGTCACAAGCGACATCGTGAGGCGGTCCTCTCTCTGCTCGTCGTCGCGCTCTTTCTTGAGCGCATCCTTTACGCCCTTCTGCTTCTTCAGAGCCACCGCACGCGCAGCAATCGAGGAGACGTCTTTGAGACCCTCGAAATCAGCAGCGAGCGATTCGAGCGCCACGCAGATTTCCTTGTCGTTCTTCAACGACGAGATTTCCGCGGATCGCGCCTCGAAGATCCGCTCAATCAGGGCCGCTTCGCGCGGGCGGCGTCCCGCTTTCATCGCCTGAATTTCCATCCACTCGATCGCCTCCGCCGCCAACTCGCTCGACAGCCACACGTGCCCGCCCTCGAAGATCACCACGCGGTGCGGCGTGGTCAGCGCACGATCGATCTGCCGCATCTCTCTGTAGTTGAAATCTTCGGCGCCGGCGGCGCCGAAAACCGCGAAGTTCACCGACTTCCGCGGGCGCGAATCCGGATAGCCGGCAGACGCCGCAATCACCCCGGCGATCTGCCCGGATCCGAGCGCCACCCACATCGCCACGCGCGCGCCCCCCGACATCCCCGCCGTGTACACGCGTTTCTCGTTGATCGGAAATCGCCGCACGACGTCGGTCGACATCGCCTGGATCGAGGCGACACTCGCCTCCCACGACGCGTTTCGCGAATTGTTCGAGCCGGCCACGATGTAGCCGTACTTCTCCGCCGCAGCCTGAAACCGCTCGACCGGCACGCGCCCGCGAGCGCGCGGGTCAAAGCCGAAGATCACGCTCCAGGTGCGGTCCGGCGAATAATTGGAGGGTATGTAGAGCGCGTAGCTCTGCTTGGGGTCCGCGGCGCATTTGACGTCGTCGATGATTTGCCCGCGCGGAAGGTCTTCGCCGAACATCACCGCGGCGAGTGCACCACAAAGCAACCATCGACGCATCGCCGGCTCACTCCGGATACGACTTCACGGGACCATCCGCGGTCCAGTCGAGTCCCGCATAACCCGGGTCCTTCTGCGTGTCGATGTGATAGCGCACTCCCTGTCCGCGAGAGGGCCGGCCGTCTGCGTCCCTGTCGAGCACCTGAAATCCGTCAGGCGCAAACTCCATGTACGGATTCGTCCACCACGGCCGGTACCCGCGTATGAGGCTGAGAAACGCGCCATCGGCGTTGTATTTCAGGTCATCGGAGATCCACAGCTTCCAGCGGGAGAAGTTGGCGTGAACGTATCGATCCTCGTACGCCGGGTACTCGATCTTTAGCAGGCGCTTCGATTCCGGATCGTACGTGCGATTCTCGTAGTTCAGCGTGAACGAGGAGGCGAAGACCGGCGGGGAAAAATGCACGCCGTTATAAACGAATCCTCCGATGACCACCAGGTTGCTCGCGCGCTCCGTCTCGGTTGCCGTGCTGGTGGGATGGTAGTCGATGTCGATCTGCGCCTTCGAGCCCTCGTCGTTGAGCAGCGTGATGCGAGCTCTTTCCGGATCCCCGGAGAGCAGAGCCCAGCGATATTGCAGCGGGCGCGAGTTCAGGTCGTGGCTGTCTTCGAGGCTCACAACCATGCGCTTGGTGTATCCGAAGCCTCGCCACACACGCGCCACCGACACCGGCGTGTCGTAAATATTCCCGCGGCAATGACGCTCGGTCAGCTCGAAGCAATCCTTGCCCAGCGCGCCGTCTGCGTATGTGTCCTCGATCATTTTGATGCGCGCGATCGGCGGAAGATTTTCGAGAGTCATCGCGGCCGCCATGCGGGCAGTGGCGAGGTGATAGTCGACCTTCGGGTCGTTCAGCGGCGTGACCTGCCGATGCGCCTTGGCCGTCAGGTATTCCTCGTCGTTCGCAACGCGCACGCGACGGAAAATCATCTGGATCACCGGCATCAGCAGCCCCGCTTCTTTCAGCTTGGCCTTGACGTCGGGGCGGAACGCCGCAAGCGCATAGAGGAACTCTTCGACGTGCGTGATCTCGCTGAAAGAATCGCCGCTCGACAGACCGAGACTGGGCAGCATCCCGTTGAAAACGTCGCGGCCTCGCGCGTCGACGTACCCTGGGAACCAGTAAAAATGATTCGACAGGTACTGATTCGCGATGAACTCGGCGCCGTTCTGATCGACCATGAACAAGAGGCGGCCGATGCTCGATCCGTGCCTGTCGATCGGCCCTGGCGGCACTCCGAGCGAGGCGTTCCCCACGATAATCTTGTCGAGATCGCGCCCGGACGGACGGCCGCCGGAAAGCACGCGAATCGTCACCTGCGGATGCGTGAAGCTCGCTACCGGCAGGTAGCTGTGACCGGCGTCGAGGTTCTCATAAATGTCGCCGGCGTTGCCCGCGGCGAGGCCCCGGTCATAGCGTTCCTTCAGGAATTTGCAGACGGGAACTTCGCTGGCGCAAACAGGCGGAGTTTGCGCGAGAGCACCAGAAAGTCCCAGCGTGACGAGCAGTATGATGTGGCGCAGTGCGGCTTCGCCGCAAACAGCAGTGCTCGGAGGTATTGCACTCAGCCGAAATCTTCGCCGCCCGCGCAGATTTCGTCTGGTAGACGTGGCGCAGGCACTCATGCCGGCGCCTGGTGGGGCGGACTTCAGTCTGCCCATCGGCGGCTTAAGGCGGCGATTCTTTTTGGTTGTGGCTTTGCCTCTCGGCGGGGCGGGCGGTTTCGCCTGCCCTCGAAGCATCCACTGTGGTTCCTGAGAATTGCGATCGGCATCGCGCAAAGATTCTCGCCTTGGGCAATGCAGGCGCTCGTGCATGCCGCGGCGCTTGGGGCGTGGTCCACAGGGGCCGGGCGTCCAGATGAGTCTGGACGCGGCAGGCACTAGTGCCTGCGCCACAATGGGCCTATCCATCGCGCGCACAGTCCGATTGTCTCACGCCCGCGTCAGTACGTCGCCCGTCCTCCGCTCGCGTCGTAACACTGCCCGGTCACGAACGAGCAGTCCGGGCTGGCCAGGAAATGCACTACGGCCGCGATCTCCTCCGGCTTGCCGGTGCGTTTCATCGGGATGCGATCGGTCATGTAGTCGATCTGTGCCTGAGTGAGTTGATCGAGGATGGTCGTGCGCACGACGGCAGGAGCGACTGCGTTAATGCAGATCCCCTCGGTCGCCACTTCCTTCGCCGCCGATTTGGTGAACGCGATCACGGCCGCCTTCGTCGACGAATATCCGGTCATGTTGGGATTACCTTCTTTGCCCGCGATCGACGCGATGTTCACGATGCGTCCGTAGCGCCGCTCGCGCATATGCGGAATCACGGCGCGGCAGCAATTGAACACGCCCGTGAGGTTGACGGCGATCACGCGCTGCCAGTCTTCATCGGTCTGTTCCCACAGCGGAGCCGCGCGCCCTGCAATGCCGGCGTTGTTGATCCAGATGCCGATTTGGCTGCGACGCGCGAGCACGGCTTCCACGGCCAGCGCAACAGAGTCCGATCGGGCAATGTCAATCGCGAGCGAAAACGCTTCCCCGCCAATCGAGGCTGCGACGGCCGCCGCCCCTTCCAGGTTCAGATCCGCCACCGCCACTGTCGCGCCGGCCTGCGCCAACCGGCGAGCGATCGCCTCACCGATCCCGGTCGCGGCGCCGGTGACGATTGCGGTCTGCCCCGTCAGATCGAAGAACATCGCTACTCTTCGCGAACCACCTTCACGTTGATTTCGGTAGTCACTGCGCGGTGCAGCTTCACCGGCACCTTGTGATCGCCAAGCTGGCGGATTGGGTTATCCAGTTGCACTTTGCGCCGGTCGATCGAGTAGCCCTGCTGTTCGAGCGCCTCGACCACGTCCTTCGCTGTCACCGAGCCGAAGAGCTGCTCGTTCTCGCCCGCCTTCTGCGCGATCGTCACCGTCACGCCTGACAGCATCTTCGACAGATCGGTGGCGTCGGCCTCGATCTTGGCCTCCTTGCGCAGGTGCGCCTGCCTCTCCTGCTCGATGATCTTCTTGTTGGATTCGGTGGCCGCGACGGCCAGCCGCTTCGGCAGAAGAAAATTCCGCGCGTACCCGTCGGCCACCCTCACCACCTGGCCGCGGTTCCCCAGCTTATCGATGTCTTCCCTCAAAATTACGTCCATGATGATCTCCTACATCGGGCTCGCGAAGGGCAGCAGCGCGATGTTGCGGGCCTTCTTGATCGCGTCCGTCAGGTGCCGCTGATGGGGCGCGCAGAC
>JBOGMR010000906.1:0-2257 GCA_050746825.1 Bryobacteraceae bacterium
GTGCGGAACGTGCCTCCGAAGTTCCGCCAGGCTGGGCAGAACTTTGGCTTGACGCCGGCGCAACTGCTGAGACGAGTCGTGTTCCCGGCGGCGCTGCCTCAGGTGCTGGTCGGATTGAGGATCGCGCTCGGCATCGCGTGGCTGGTGGTGGTTGCGGCCGAGATGATCGCGGTCGACTCCGGTCTCGGGTATCTCATCATCGACTCGCGCAACGCGGGCAAGCGCTACGACCTGGTGGTCTCGGGAATGCTGCTGATCGGCGTCATCGGTTTGTGCCTCGACATCGGGATTCGCCGGCTCGAAACGCTGCGGTCGGTCCGCTGGGGCTTCAGCAATGAGTGACGGTAAGAGAATCATCATCGGCCTTCTGGCCTGGACGACGGTTGTCTCGGCGCTGCACCTCAAACTGAATTTCGATTGGTCGGTCGTCGTCAACGACCGCCTGCCGCCGGAAAAGCGCAGGCTCAACGTGGCTTATATTCCGGTTACCTGTCACCTCACGTGCCCTGTGACCGACTACATCTCGCGGCGGTCTGTTTCGGCAAACATCTTCATCCCGAGAATGTTCCAAGGTTTCCCGGAGATCAAGGAGGCGCTGATCTCCAACCAGATGCAGGCCGGCTTCATGGTGGCGCCGATGGCGATGGCGCTCATCTCGCAGGGCGTGCCGATCAAAATCGTTTACCTCGGCCACCGCTACGGCAGCGCGGTGGTTGTGCAGAAGGACGGCCCGGTGCGGACGTTCCCGGACCTTCGAGGCAAAGTGGTTGCGATTCCCAGCCGCTTCTCCGACGAGCGGCTGATTCTGTTCCGCGTCATGAAGAAGTTCAACATGAAGCCGGGTGACTTCAAGATGGTGGAGATGGCGCCGGCCGACGTGGCGGGGGCGCTTGCGGCCAAAGCCGTGGATGCTTTCTCGATGGGCGAGCCGTACCCCTCGCAGTCCGAAATCACCGGCTTCGGACGCGTGTTGTTCCATGCGCGCGAGCACTGGCCGGATTACATGTCGTGCGTGCTCGTGGTGAGGCAGGACATGATCGACACGAGGCCCGAGGCTGTGCAGGTGCTGGTCGATGGCATCGCGC
This sequence comes from Bryobacteraceae bacterium, assembly GCA_050746825.1. Lineage (GTDB taxonomy): Bacteria > Acidobacteriota > Terriglobia > Bryobacterales > Bryobacteraceae > JBOGMR01. The sequence goes on from JBOGMR010000906.1 coordinate 1,086, forward strand.
GCTCGGGCCACTGGCTCGAGAAGGGCAAGCCCTACCGGGAGCACGCCGCCGATTTTGTTGCGCGTTTCTACTACAACCAGGATCCGCGGCTGCTCCGTTGGGCATTGACCAATCCGATCGATCGCGTGATGTACACGCCGCTCACGCCTTTCAAAGTGGACTTCAACATCGTTCGGGACCTGATGATCGAGACCGGCGTGCTCGACCGCAGCATCGAGTTCGAGGAGTACACCGACGTCCGCTTCGCCGAAGGCGCCAAGATCAAGACCGCCTGGAAGTACGAACCGGGCGACGCCACCGCGGAGTAACATGGTGGGGCAGGCGCCGCGGGTTGCCGGAGCCGCACAATGCTTTCGCACGCGCTCGAAATACTCCTGCACGAACGCCGGCCGGCACCTCATCCGTCTATCCGATTCTCCACGATCTATGCGGTCACCGCCGATGGGCAGCGCTTGAACAGACATGCTGCGAGATGCGACTCAACTGTTTGTTGGAAGGTTTCTTCCGGTAGATGGGTCTTTGATCCTGTCTGGCCGGACAGGCCTCTGCTTATGTTTTATAGGCCGAATCGCTCCAAAACGCAAGAGGCAGATTCTGTTTCGGGAGCCGACCTGCTTCCAGGAACCGGACTTCTGGTTCGCTTTGTCGCAGGCAAATCCGCGTTTGGGGCGTTGGACGCCAAATGAGGTGCTCTTAGCAATTTGAAAAGCCGATACAACATGAGCGGGCACCACAGGAAACTGGACCCAGCCGATCGGGTCTCCGTTTGCCTGTGTGGGCCGTGCGAACCGCCGGAATAGGCATTCGTCCCCAGCCTGTCAACTCCGGAACGATCCAGGCAACAGCGTTGGTGCACGAAGCGTACCTCCGTCTGGTGGATCCGAGCAGTGTCGAATGGCAAGACAGGGCGCACTTCTACGCGGTGTCTGCGCGCGTGATGCGAGGCCTTCTGGTGGACGCAGCCCGCGCGCGCCGTGCGCAAAAGCGCGGCGGACTGTACAAACGCGTTGACGCGGATTCCACCCTTGATCTCAACCAGCTTCCCGATCTCGGGCCCGCTCGCGCCGAAGAGATTCTCGCGATCAACGCCGCTTTGGACTCCCTGGAGAAAATCGACTCGCGCCAGGTCCAAGTGCTGGACCTGCGATTCTTCGGCGGGCTTACGGTTGAAG
>JBOGMR010000907.1:0-1800 GCA_050746825.1 Bryobacteraceae bacterium
GTCGACTCGAACGACCTCGTTCACCTGGAGCCGGACGTCTTTGGTTTCGAATTTCCTGAACCCTGGCTGGGTGACCGCAAGACCGTAGACACCCACCGGGAGGGCGCGCAGAAAATAGCTGCCCTGAGCGTCGCTCACAGCACGGAAGCGAGCGTTAGTTCCGGTGTTGACAGCGACAATTTCCGAGTTAGGCACGACGGCGCCGGTCGGATCGGTGACGACGCCTGTGATGGTGCCAGTGACATCGGCCCAAGCCGCAACGGAGATCAGCAGCGCGGAGACCGCGGGGAAGATTCGCATAGACCACCTCTGCTCGAAGATTGTATATCAACGGGGGGTACCAGCGGAATGTAGCAGCAGATGCAAGGACGAAGCACTGCCAGGAAGAATTCGCGACGACTGTCGACTTAGCGAGTTTCCTCAATCCAGGAAACAAGGGCCTGAAGGTTGTGCGCCCAGAAAAGCGTCAGGCCGCGATGTTGAGCGTCCATCAAGTGCCGCAATTTATAGACTCCGCTTAGTGCGGCGGCGGGTATGATGTTGCGTGTTCCAAAATCCTTGATCCACGTCTCTGCCTTTATCGCCGCGTCGTTGTTCACGCGCTTAATCGAATTCAGCGCAGAATTGGAGACTTTGCATTCGATTGGCATAATCCGGTGATCCCAGAGCCGCACCACGATATCCGCATTACGTGATCCCAACAGACTCTCACGGCAGAACTCACCAGCATTCGGAGCGTTGTTCAGCGTCTGTATGGGACGCCGGTCCACAATCGTCAAGCCTGATGTGATGAGGGTGTTCTCGACCAAAAGTTCCTGCGCATCCTTGCTCTCCTGTCGCCTTGCCGTTCCCACGCGCCGGGTCGCCATGAGAGAGGCAGAAGCAAGTACAGCGGCTGCCTTCTCCTCTTCGGCCGGTTCCCGGTTCTCAGAGATCCATGGAAAGCGGCGGCGATCAAGTCCCATGCGCACGACCTCAACAATGCGACGAACCATGGCGGGATCCTTGCGCAGACGGCTGGGCGTCAGGACGGCCTCGCCTAGAGTTTTCAGGCCGGCTTCCGACAGTGGCGGGCCTGCAATGTACCGAAATGCCTCCAGCAGGTTCGGATTTGTCAGGACCTCAACTGCACGCTTATCAATTTCGGCCAGATCGACGCTCGCTTCGAGGAGGTCCTCCACAAAGCCCCGGTACTCCTCGAACGCGTCAAAGTACGCTTCGAGCGGCTCCTGCATGCGCTCGCGCCGGAAATTGGCTATTGCCAGTTGAATGTCGTTCTCAAGCTGTTCCTGGGTCCAGCGTGGCGGCGGGATCATGCTTCGGACAGCGAGAGTAGTTCAGGACTGGGAACCAACAATCGCTCCATCTCGCGCGGCTCGAATTTGGTTAGCCCGCCGGCATACGTCCGGCCGTCAAGAACGCGGGTTGCCTTGGCCAGATAGCTGGCCAACCGGTCGAGAACTTCGGAAGCCAATGGGTCGCGGGGATAGAGGCCGTGAGCGATGTTAATGTGCCGTGCATCTGCGAGATTCCGCACAAAGGCGGGAGGGCGCCGCGCCATATAAGTGGCGAGAATCGGCGCCGGTGCTTTTAAGCCCACCGACCACCACGCTCTACGATTCGCCGCGACGTATCCGGAAGACGCGCCGGCCGCCCTCGCGAACGTAAGGAACCGGTCGACGGCCTCACGTTCCTTCGGATCGAAGACGGACAGATCCACTGGCAGGTCGATCACCTCCCGCAACATCGATCCATCGGAAAGGCTGCTGCCCGCTTGGAAAAGCTCGCGCGCCCTTGTGA
>JBOGMR010000908.1:0-2374 GCA_050746825.1 Bryobacteraceae bacterium
GGACGCGCGTGTTGTCGGCGAGCGCGATCTTCGACATCCGCATGTCGTTCGGACGGTTCAGCTCGCGCTTCCCCAATGTGGATGACTCTTTCGACGTCACACCCCGGACGCTGGGTATGACAGGCATGATTCACGCTCCGACCAGCACGGCGAGCACCCCGCCGCGCCTGGCGATCGATCAGTTTTCGAATTTGTTCGGTAGCGGCGGCAACGTCCAAACCTCGAGCGCCGCCAACCAGTGGAACATCGTGCCCACCGCTACGGTGACTCGCGGCGCGAGGACGTTCAAGTTCGGAGTCGACCTGGTCTACGCGATGCAGGCCGCCGGCGACATCGGCCTCGCCAACGGATATCTTCAGTTCACCCGCTGGGGCACTCAGCGCTACCCGCAGCGCTCGGCGCTCAACGCGCAGGATGGGTCGGGAGTCGCCGACGTCCTCCTCGGCATTCCAGGCGGCGGTCAAATCGATTGGAACGACACCTACTACCGCACCTGGCCGTACTTCGGCGTCTTCATCCAAAACGACTGGAAAGTGCGGCGCAACCTCACGCTGAACCTGGGATTGCGTTACGACGTGCAAGTCCCGTGGGTCGAACGTTGGAATCGCGTCAACAACGGGTTCGACTACAACGCCAAGAATCCTCTCAGCGATCGGATCATCGCCAAATGGAAGGAGAACAAAGCAGCCTACGACAGGACCAATCCGCGATTTCCTTACCCCGATCCGCCCGCGGCAATCCTCGGCGGCAAGAGCTTCGTTCAGCCGAATGGCAGGCGGCGCATCTACAACACCGATTGGCAGAATATCCAACCACGCATCGGCATCGCCTGGCAATTTCACAGAAGGACGGTGCTGCGTACCGGGTTCGGCATCTTCCACCGGACCGCTACGCAGGCGGGCCAGACCGATGGATTCAGCCTGGCCACCGGCTTCACCCGATCGATCGACGGCGACATCACGCCGTCCGCCGGGCTCACGGGCCCGTACTCTTTGCAGAATCCGTTCCCCGACGGCATCGTCCAGCCTACCGGGCGCGAGCTTGGGCTGCTGACCAATGCCGGCAACGCGGTGAGCTACGATGCCGCGTTGCGTCCGATCCCGCGAACGTTCCAATACTCGTTTGGATTTCAACATCGCGGTTTCTGGAAGGTTCTGTTTGATGTGTCCTACGTCGGCAGCATGACCAGTCGCGATGCCATGGCCGTCAACACGGACTATTGGCCCTACGAATTCAACCAGGCAGCGCAGGCCCTGCCGGCTTTTGGCGACACCACCGTGCCCAATCCGTTCTATGGGATCCTGCCGGTGAACCGGACGCGAGGTTCGGGCGTCACGGTCGCCCGGCGAGAGCTGTTCCGTCAGTATCCGCTGTTTGCCAACGTCACCAACAACACCCAGCCGTGGGCTTTGTACCGCTACGACGCGCTGCAGTTGAGAGCCGATAAGCGCTTCACCACCGCACGCAGCGCGGCCGGCGGACTGACTACGGTTTTCTCGTACACGTTTTCCAAGAACCTTCAGACGGCCAATTATCTGAACACCTGGAACATCGATCACGAAAAACCGGTGAAGGAACTGGTGAGCTTCGACAAGCCGCAGAACATTTCGTTCAGCGGGATTTGGGACCTGCCCTTCGGCCGCGGCCGGCGCTTTGCGGCGCGTCCGAATAAAGTGGTGGGTGGCGTGATCGGCGGCTGGACGATGAACTGGCTTTTCCGCTATACCTCGGGGAATCCGATCGGCGGCATTAACGCCGTGAACGCCTGCGGGACGCTGCTGGTCGAGAACCAGACGCCCGGCCGGTGGTGGAACAACGACCGCACCTGTTGGAGAGGGAATCCAGGCTATTCGCTCCGGGTTGTGGAAGATCGGTACGCCTGGCTGCGCCAGATGGATAACATCACAGTCAACTTCGCCGGCAGCAAGTCGTTTCAGGTCGCGGAAAACTGGAAGCTCGAATTGCGCGGCGAGGCCTTCAATCTGGCCAACCGTCCCATCTACCGCCCCGCGCCCACCAGTTACACCGACGCCCGGTTCGGCATGCTGTCGATCGAGCAGCAGAACTTCCCGCGAAACGTACAGGTTTCCATGAAGCTCAAGTTTTGAGCCTGCCAGGAACCTCTCCGCGAACTCGCACGCGCTGTACGCCGGGCGCTCATTACCGGAAAGCGGCCGTTGCTTCGCGCTCGCCTGAGTGTCGGCGGTGATCGTGAGCGCGACTGCGTCTCCTGAAGGCAGGTGCGCGACATAAGAGTGATCGCATGGCGGATCGGTCCGAGGCGCGACCTGTAACTGAGCCGCGAGCGTGAGCGAGCGGTTGGCGCGCCTCACGGCACGTCCCCCAAGAAAACCGCCAGAGGCTTGCCTTGCTC
>JBOGMR010000909.1:0-7082 GCA_050746825.1 Bryobacteraceae bacterium
GCACCATGCCCGTGACCACGGCCGCACCCGATATGTGCGGGAGCACTCCCAGAGCTTTGTGGCGGGCCGATGCACCGAGAGCGAGCTGCACCAGTGCGCAGCCGGCGACGCTCACTGCCAACGCGTGCAGCGATGGCGCTCCGTCGTCGTCATCTACGCGTTCGCCGCGCTGCCAGGAGGGGGAAGTGAACAGCGCGATCGCAACCGTCGTCGAAAAAAACAACTGCGCGAGACACGCATGGCTGATGCTCACTGGCTTCGGCAGCAGAAAAATTACCGTCAGGCCGCCCAGCAGTCCCTGCGCGCAAACAGCGGCAAGGGCGATCCAACCGAGCCGCTTCAGCCAGCGCCTCTGCTCGGCGCGTGAAAGCCACACGGCCATGCCGATGGTGAGCAGGCCCACCGTGGTCGCGACCATGCGGTGACCGTGTTCGTAAAAGACACCGCCTTCCATTGCCGGCATCAGCTTGCCGTACGATAGCGGCCAATCGGGAACGGAGAGTCCGGCGTCGTTGCTCGTGACCAGCGCGCCGGCTACTACCAAAAACAGCGTGCTGGCCGCGAGCAATAGCGCATATCGATGCAGAGCGAGATGAGAATCCCGGGTCAACGCGGCTCCGTCAGCCCTTGAACGAGAAATCGAGCGTCTTGGCGTCTTTCGGAGCAACCGTGACTTTCATTTCCTGCGCGCCGTACTTCTCGTGCCACGCTTCGACGGTGTATTCGCCCGGCGGCAGGCCCTTCAATGTGAACGATCCGTCTTCGCCGGTTACCGCAAAGAACGGATGATTCACCACGCCGATGTAATTGCGCATCCAGGGATGGACGTTGCACTTGACCGGAATCATGACTTCCTGCCGCGCGAACCGCTTCACCTTCTTCTCGCTCTTGGGAGGTTGCGACTCATTCCACTCGGCATTGTTCTTCGGTAGCGGGTGGATGTTATGGTTGACCGGGTCGCTGTTGACGACCTCGATGTCCTGATTGGAGCGCACGCCGATCACATGTGGCTTGTAAATGCAGCCGACCTGGTCGAGCGCCACGCTCCCCGTAGGGGCCGGCCATTCGCGCTCCGGCAGCCCCGCCTTTACCCAGACGAACACATTGCGAAGCGTGCCGTTGTCATTCACGATGACTTCTTCGGACTTCTGTGGCGCCGGATGTGCGCGCGCGCAGGCCGGCGTTGCGTCCATGCTGATGTTTCGCATAGCCGGCTTCGCCCCGGCGAAGGCCACCTTGCCACTCACCGCTCCCGCGTTCGCATCATCGGCTGGCGCGGATGCAGGTGCGGCTGCGGGCGCGGCCGCTTTTTCTTCAGCTTTCTTCTCGCCGCCGCCGCAACTGGAGACAACCAGCAGCGCCGCCGCGATTCCGAATGTAATCCCAAACCGTCTCATAAGCATTAATCCTCTCTGTGTCAATTATGAAGCCTGAACGTGGCGCGCCGCACTCGCGCGTGCCGCTATCTGCCTGCGCCCGAACCCGCACTCGCTCTCAGCCGGTTCAACTCCTCAGGAGTGAACTGGAACATGTAGCGAACCAGAAGGTCCGCGTGGTCTTTCTTGTAATTCCGGAAACTTGCCGGTGTCGGCCCCGCAAACACCCATCGATCGCCGTCCCTTTGGAACAGACCCGACGGCATGGCCGTTCCCGGCGCCATCAATGCCGGATCCAGAATCCACCGCCTGGTCCAACCAGGTTTCAGACGCTCTCTGGAGAACAGGAAGTTTGGAGCCGTGGCCCGCCGGTCGCGATTGGCGTCGCCTGTCGCGTGACACTTGAGGCACGGTGCGCCTTCGCTCGAGAACAGATTCCGCGCCATCGTACGTTCCTGCTCCGTGAGCGGTTCGAGCTTTTGCGGAATATACGGCTGTGCCTGCGAGGAAAGCGCTTCAAAGAAACGAACCAGTTTGCGCAGCTCTCCATCCGAGAAGTAAAACGTAGGCATGCGGGTAATCAAATATTGTCGCACGCCGTTGCGGTTGGTATTGTTGCTTTCAATCGCAGGATTGGCGAGGAACTTCATCAGCCAGGCCGGATCCACGCGGGCGCCTTCGCCGATGAGGCTGGGTGGGCGCTGATCTTTCCAGTCCGGATCCTGATAGCGCGCCAGCGTCTGAAAGACCGTCGACTGGCCCACAGCCACCTGGTGGCAGCCCATGCAGTTGTACTTGCGAACAACCCACCAGCCCTCGATGATGTCCTGCCTTTGGTCGCTCGGCAAATAGTGATATCGCGGCGGCAGCGTGGACTCGACCGAGCCGAGCAGGAAAGTCGCCACCGAATCGATCTCCGGCCTGGTGAGATTGAAGTTCGGCATCTTGAGCCGGTCGAGCCGGTTGGTTTTTTCTTTCCCCTTGTCGTAGACGGCCGGATCGGCCAGCTTGTGCTCGAAGAAGCCTTTGTGCGTGTACCAGCCTTCCTTTTGCGCGTCGTGACCGAGCAGCGCGAAATCCAGGCGCTCGAGCGGCTTGGATCCTTCTTTGGTCAGCTCCGTGCCGATGCGCTGCTCTTCTTCGAGACCCGCGATCTCGTGGCAGCCGGCGCAGCCGTAGTTCTTCGCCAGGAACAGACCCTTCGACTTGAGATTCGGATCGTCGAGGAACGAAGCCTCCGGATAACTGGCGTCCGGCTTGGCCTTCGTCATCAGGTACGAAGCAATGTCGCGCGTCTCTTCGACCGGGAGCCGGAGGCTGGGCATCGGCGTCATCTGCTGTACGACCAGCTCGCGCCCGTCGTTCGGGCATTTTGAGTGATCGAAGTCGAACACGTAAGGCAGGCCGTTCTTCTTGTAGTCCTCTTCGGTGAGGTCACGTTTTTCAAGCGGGCAGTACGGCGCGGTGCGCTCGCGTGGATTGTGTATCCAGCGCACCAGGTAGTCGAAATTGAGCTTCTCGCCCACGCGGCTCAGGTTGGCCGCGAAGGTCCCGCCCTGTTTCTCGTTGCCCTCACCCATCGAATGGCAGGCCATGCAGCCGCGTGTCTCGAACGCCTCCTTGCCTTTCGCCGGATCGCCCTTGGTCTGTGAGGGCAGCTTGCCGCTCACACCCGATTGCCAAACGAATGCGGCGAGCGCCTGCACTTCGTCTTTCTCGAGCCGGAACGCCGGCATCTTGGTTCCCGGCCGCCAGTGATTCGGATTTTCGATCCAGACCGGAAGCCACTCTTTCCGCATTTTGACGCGCACTTCCTTCAGGCTCGGACCGACTTTCTTGATTTCGCGGATCAGGTTCTTGGAGCGCATGTCGAGCTGTTCGATCCTGGCGTCGACGCCGCTCGCGCGTACGCGAAGATTGTCGGCGTGTGCATAGAGGCGCTGCGCTTCGCTGTTGTCCTTGGCGCGATCAGCCTTCTGTGTGGAGAAGCCGGCCTCGCGCTCCCACTCGGCCTTCTGCTGGTCGAGTTGGCGCATCTGCTGCTGGACGCCGGTCATTTCGTCCTGGTCGCGATCGAAGCCCTCATAGCGATGACAGCCCATGCAGCCGCGCAGGCGGAAAATCTCGCGGCCCTGGTTGAGCGAGTCCGCCATCTCCGTGTAGATCTCCTTGTAGTGACACTGCTGGCAGCCGGCCTGAACATTCTCCCGGTGATGCATGGGCCATAGCCAGTATTTGTGCCGCCCGTGTCCCTTGTGGGCGCTCGAGGTGGCGATTCCATTGCCGCCGTGGCACGGAGTGCAGCCGAACTTCTCCGGATCGTGAACTTTCAGCAGCTCGCGGCTGGGGTGGCTGGTGAACATGCCCTCGCCGCCCATCGATGCCTTCGTCAGAACCACAGGCTCGCGCGTGCCCAGGTGGCAAGTCTCGCACCGATCGACCAGGTCGACATCCTTTACGTGAATCTGCCGGATCTCGATGTCGAAGTTCCGCATCTTGGCATCGAGACCGTCGAGCACGGTCGTGGAGGCTTCCGCGATCCGGTCGGCCAGGAACTTATCGCGCTTGGCGCGCACTTCAGTCGCCGGCTTCAGGATTCCAACGCTTTTCTGAAGGAGGCCCGCCTTCTTGTTCTTCCACTCATCGAGCAGTTGCTCCATCTGCCCGTACTTCATTTCCCTGGTCTCGATGGAACCGTCCGGCCGCGGTAATTTCACTTTCTCCACGCGGTTCTTGACGCGATCGATCTTCTGCCGCAGCGAGTTCTTGCCGCTCTCGCTTCCGGCCGTCTCGATTTCGTACGTCAGAGCCACGATTTCGCTGCGCAACTCCTGGAACTTCTCATTAAGCGCGAGGGTCTGAGGCACCAGCGTCTGACTGACTTCATTGTTAATGGCCCCCACCTGCGCCTTCACCTTTTCCTCGGCGGCCTGCATCTCCTTATCGAGTTTCTGGTACTCCGAAGACGCCTTGATCTTCTTTTCGACTTCGGCTTCGCTCGGCCGCTCCCTCCTGACGAACTCCGAATAAAGCTTGGCGAAGCGCTGCTGGTAGCCCTTCCACGGACGCATGGCATAAATCTCGTCGTAGAGGGCCCAGACCAGCGAGAGCACCAGCAGCACCGACCAGATGACGAGGTGCTTGCTCAACGTCGAGTGAACTACCGGATCTTTTTCGTCGCTCATATAAGAAGGAAGCTACAATGCCTCATACAGGGCCCGGACCGTGAGGGAGCGGTCATCGTAACTCGCTCAAATGTTGAACCATGGGCTCACCCACACGTACTTGATTCGGAACAGCAGCCGCAACAGGATCTTGATCGGCAGCGCCAGCATGACCACCAAAAACGTCTGCATGATCACGTATTGAACCAGGCTCATGCGCCCCAGGATCTTCCGGCTTAACGGGGTCAGCGTGATCAGTTTGTGCACGCCGATCGCCGCACCCACCAGGTAAATACCCACTACAATCGCGCCGAAGATATTCTTCCCGATTCCGCTTTTGATTCCGATGATGTCGGGCAAATCGCGGTTGATCTCGAAGACTTGCCGATTGTGGTCCCACGTCATGCCCGGCCAGAACCACATCCAGCCGGGACCGCGGATCAACGTCCCGATCACGATCATCGTGACCCACAGGATGATGAAACCGAAAATGAACGTCCAGATGGCGAACTTGCGCTGCTTGTAGGTGTAGTAGCCGTTGCCAAGCGGGTTCTCGTCGATGTAGGGAATCACCATCAGGCCCACGATGATGAGCGACGGCATCACGACGCCGGCCATCCACGGATCGAAGTACACCAGCATTTCCTGCAGTCCGAGGAAGTACCACGGCGCCTTCGATGGGTTCATCGTGAGCGTCGGATTGGCCGGTTCCTCGAGCGGGGCGTTCAGCGTGATCGACCAGATCATCAGGATGAACGTCACGATGATGGCCGCGAGAAATTCGATGCGCAGCAGAAACGGCCAGACGTGAACTTCTTTCGCCCAACCGGGCTTCCACGGCTGCACCTTGCGGTGATGCGTCTTCGCCATCGCCGGATCCGCTTCGAGCTGCGCGATCAGCCGGTCGTTGGCGAATGCCTGGCGCAGGCCGTACCAGGTATAGAACGGCACCACGAACAGCAGCAGCACGATGGGAATGTTGTCGGGCGTGCTGACGATCGTCCAAAGTTGATGCAGGTCCATAACGGTTACCGTTTACCTTTGAGGCATTACAGCTTCCTGGGCTGCTTGATTTCGGATTCGAGCATAACCGGCGCGGGGCCGGAGATGCCGCCGTCTTTGCGAACGCGCCAGAAGTGCACGACCATGAACGCCGACGCAAGAATCGGAATCGCGACGCAGTGCCAGATGTAGGCGCGCAGCAGCGCGTTTGAGTCTACGATGGATCCGCCCAGCAGACCGAAGCGCACGTCGTTGAATGGCGTCATCCCGAGCTGCGGTCCGAACGGGCCATCATGCCCGAGCAGCGGAGTGGCGCGCGCCATGTTTGTTCCTACCGTCACCGCCCAGAATCCGAGTTGATCGTCCGGCAGCAGATATCCGGTGAAACTGAGCAGCAGCGTCAACACCAGAAGGATCACGCCCACCACCCAATTGAATTCGCGCGGCCGCTTGTAGGATCCAGTGAGATACACACGGAACATGTGAACCTCCACCATGATCACCATCAGGTGCGCGCCCCAGCGATGCATGTTGCGCAACAGCTTGCCGAACGGAACGTCGTGCTCGAGGTAGAGAATATCGCGGAACGCGACGACCTTCGACGGGTGGTAATAAAACATCAGCAGCGTTCCCGTGAACACCAGCGTGATGTACACGTAGAACGTCATGCCGCCCATGCCCCACGTGTAGTTGTAGGCCACGGCGTCACGATTGATTTTGGCGGGGTGCAGGTGCAGGAAGACGTTCGACAACACGCCGAGGGCGCGGCTGCGCGGGGTCTCGTCGTGCTTAACGCGCAGAATCGACTTCCACAGGTCCGTTTTTTCCGGCTGCTTGTAAGTTTTGAATTCTTCGACCGCGCGGTCCTTGACCGCTTTGGCGTCTTCCGCCAGCGCCGTTACCAGGCTCTTGTTCCCATTCCCGTCGCCGCCCGGCGCCGCCGGCGATCCGTTCGTACTCGTGGGCGGTTTCTTTTCTTCAGCCATTGCGAGACCTCCTCACACCCGGATGATGGCGCCGGAATCGCCGAACTGCGATCGTTCGCCCTTCGGCCACTTATAGACTCGGCCCAAATCGACCACGATCTGGCCCTCCGGATCGAGTTCCACGTGCGCCCGGTCCATGGGTCGCGGTGCGGGTCCTTCGAAATTGACACCTTCCGGATCGTAGCCGCTGCCGTGACAGGGGCACTTGAACTTGTTCTCGCTCGCCTTCCAGTCCGGTGTGCACCCGAGGTGGGTGCAGATCGCGGAAATGACGAAGACGCCCTCGGTGTTCCGCACGACCCAGATGCGGTACTGGTTTTGAAACTTCGTGTCGACGCCGATGCCGAAATCGGACGGATAGCCGATGCGAAAACTCGTCTTGGGTTCGAACAGGGCGCGGGGGAAGAAGAAGCGAAGAAACATCAAAAGGTTTACGCCCAGGAAGCCCAGCACGGATGCCATCACGAAGCGGCGGCGCCGCGCGATGACCTTGGATTCGTCAGCCTCTTCAGGCGCACTGAGGATCTTCTTGATCGCGCCAACAAGTCCTGGCT
>JBOGMR010000910.1:0-2636 GCA_050746825.1 Bryobacteraceae bacterium
ACATTCTCCGCGACATTCTCCGCAACATTTTCCAAAGATACCTCTAAAAAAATCTACGTGCTGTCGAGTTCGGCGCTCCTCGTTCGACTATACAGTAGAGCCAGGATTCACAGTTCGAAACGGTCTGGAAGTGCGGCTCATCATTCAAACCGGAAGGAGCTATCAAAATGCGATTCATGATGCTGATGATCCCCAAGGGGTACGAGAAGGCCGAGCCGGGCGTCATGCCGGACGCCAAGGCCGTTAAGGCGATGATGAAGTACAACGAGGCTTTGCAGAAGGCGGGTGTGTCGGTGGGGCTGGATGGCCTCCACCCGCCGTCGATGGGCGCGCGCGTCTCGTTTTCGGGTGGGAAGCCCAAGATAACCGACGGACCTTTCACCGAAGTGAAGGAGGTAATCGGCGGCTACTGGATGATTCAGGTGAACTCGAAGGAAGAAGCCCTCGAATGGGCGTCGCGCTGCCCCGCTTCGGACAACGAAGTGATCGAGGTTCGGCAGGTGCAGGAGTTCTCCGACTTCCCTCCCGATGTGAAGGAGGCCGCCGCCGAATTTACGGAAATGCAGGCGTCTGCGCAGCGCAAGAAGTGGTGACCGGGCGGCTCACGGTTGCGCTGCCGCCGATTGAACCTCGCGCAGCCGCCGCTCGAGAAACCGGCGCTCGCTGTCGTTACTGACCAGCGCGAGCGCCTGGGTGTAGGCTTGGGCGGCTTCCTGCGACGATCCGGCGCGCCGCAGCAGATCGGCGCGTGCGGCATGCAGCAGGTGGTAACTGTCGAGATCGCCGGCCGCCGCGAGCGCATCGACGATCGCGAGGGCGGGCCTGGGGCCGTGGACCATCGCGACCGCAACGGCGCGGTTCAGCGACACGATGGGGCTGGGCTGCAGGCGCTCGAGGATGTCGTACAAGCGGAGGATCTGAGGCCAGTCGGTATCTTCGGGCCGCGCCGCCTGACAGTGCAAGGCTGCGATCAACGCCTGCACTGCAAACGGACCCGGACCACCGCGAAGCGCCTCCGCAGCGAGAGGCAAAGCCTCGGCGATCTGCTGTTGGTCCCAGCGGCGGCGATCCTGCTCCTCGAGAATCACCAGATCGCCGGCCTGGTCGAGCCGGGCATCGCGCCGCGAATCCTGAAGCAGCATGAGGGCTAACAGACCAATAGCTTCCGGGGCCTGCGGCGCCATCAATGTCCTGACGAGGCGTCCCAGCCGGATGGCCTCAGCGCAGAGATTGGTTCTTACAAGCGCGCCGCCCCGAGTGGCCGCGTACCCTTCGTTGAAGACCAGATAGATCACGGTCAGCACCGCGTCCAGGCGCTCAGGCATAGCGTTGGCGCCGGGCACCGTGTACGGAATCCGCGCGTCGCGAATCTTGCGCTTGGCGCGCACGAGGCGTTGCGCCATGGTTGCGGGCGGTACCAGAAACGCGCGCGCGATCTCATCGGTTTCGAGTCCGCCCAGGGTGCGGAGCGTCAGCGCGACCTGCGCCTCGAGCGCAAGCGCAGGGTGGCAGCAGGTGAAAATCAGCCGAAGACGATCGTCAGGGATTTCCGCGGTGTCGTAGTCCGGCTCCTCGACGTTCTGGCTCCCGGCGGCGTAAAGGTTGACCTTTTCGTTGAAGCGCGCCCGGCGCCGGATCAGATCGATGGCTTTGTGCTTCGCCGTCTGGATGATCCAGGCGCGAGGAAACTCAGGGACCCCGGAGGTGCGCCACTGGTTCACGCCGGCTGTAAAGGCTTCCTGCGCGGCCTCTTCGGCCAACTCGAAGTCGCCCACGAGGCGAATCAGAGCCGCGACGATCCGTCCCCAGTCGGAGCGATACAGCGCCTCGACCGCCTCATCGGTATCCCGGTGCATGCACTGATGGTAAATAATTCATTCAGGGGGTGTCGATCACGGCGCCCACCGTTCGACTTACCGAGGGAGGAACACGATGCGTTACATGCTGCTGGTTTACATGGACGAGGAGGCGATGGACCAGACCGAGCGCGAGGAGTGTTACGTCGAGTCCGTGCAGCTTACGCAGGAGCTCGCTTCGAGAGGAAATTATTTGGATGCCTCGCCGCTGTACCCTGCGTCGACGGCGACCAGCGTTCGCATGCGCGAGGGCAAACGGCTGGTGACCGACGGTCCGTTTGCGGAGACGCGCGAGCAACTCGGCGGCTACTTCATGATCGACGCGGACAATCTGGACGAGGCCATCGGTATCGCCAGCCGGATTCCAGGGGCACGCAAGGGCACGGTCGAAATCCGGCCCGTGATCGAGCTGGCGGGGCTTCCGGGGGAGTCCGGAGCAGCGCGGCCGGTGGCATCCCAGAAATAAGTTTGGCTGGGGTGTCGATCCGGCGGCGCGCGGTTCGACTTTACTGATGGAGGAACATTCATGACGAACAAGAAGAGCGGAGTGCGCGTTCTGGTGGGCACGCGCAAGGGCGCATTCGTTCTGACTTCGGACGCAAAGCGCGCGCACTGGGACGTAAGCGGCCCACACTTTGCCGGGTGGGAAATCTACCACCTCAAAGGATCGCCCGCCGACCCGAATCGCCTGTATGTTTCGCAGTCGAGCGGATGGTTCGGGCAACAGATCCAGCGGTCGAACGACGGCGGCAAGACGTGGGAGCCGGTGGGCAACAAGTT
>JBOGMR010000911.1:0-3892 GCA_050746825.1 Bryobacteraceae bacterium
CCTCCGGACCGTGGTCCGCAACCAGCATCAGCGCAGGCACGTACGTGCGGCGCTCCCCCCGAATCGCGCGCCAGCACTCCACTCCGCGGCTTCCTTGCACCTGTTGATCCACGATAACGAGGTCCACCGGCTCGTGACGCATCAGCGCCAAAGCTTCCTCGGCGCTGCGCGCCTCCAACACCCGGTACCGCGCCGCCCGGCGGCTCTCATTCGTTAGAATCGCAGCCAGCCACTGGCGGTTCACGTCCCGCTCGTCCACCACCAGAATGGAGAACGGCAGCCGTGACTGCGGCCCTTCCCCCCCAGTCCATTGCACGCCCTGCAATTGGGCTCCGTTCCACTTTGTCAGTGCCGATTCGAAGCTCACCAGCTTGGATCCCATACCTGCCACCTCTCTTATCGGTCTCCGCCGGCATAAGTAGGAGTGATAGGGAAAGAAAGCGCGCGTGGTATTGCCGATGGGTGATCTCCTGCGCGTGTTACCATCACGCCATGTCACTCCGCTGTCCGGCGCTTTGGCTTCTGTCAGCAGCCTTAACCCTCAGCGCGGAGGACTTCGCGAAAAGGATCCAAACAACCCTGCGCGTCCCCGACCCGCCGCCGGCGCTCGAGGCGCGCGTCCACGGAACCTTCGAGCCGGAGCCGGGTGTCCTCGCCGAACGGGTCACGTATGCAACTGAATTCGGCCTGCGGATCCCCGCCATCGTCTACTCGCCTCATCCGAAGCCCGCGTCGAAACTTCCTGCGCTGATCGTCGTCAACGGTCACGGCGGCGACAAATACAGTTGGTACGCGTTCTACTCCGGCGTGCTCTATGCGCGGGCCGGAGCGGTCGTGCTCACTTACGATCCCGCCGGCGAAGGCGAGCGCAACCCGCAGCGCAAATCCGGCACACGCGCGCACGATATCGTCGAGCCGCCCGAAGAGATGGGGCGCCTACTCGGCGGCCTCATGATGACCGACGTCATGCAGGCCGTCTCTTATCTGGCTGGACGCCCCGATGTCGACGCGCGCCGCATCGGCGCCATGGGTTACTCCATGGGCTCGTTCGTGCTGAGCCTCGCCTGCGCGGTCGAGACCCGGCTCCGCGCGTGCGTGCTCGTGGGCGGCGGCAACCTCGACGGTCCCGGCGAATACTGGGACCGCTCCAAACCCATGTGCCAGGGCATCCCGTACCGGTCGATCATGTTCCTCGGCGATCGTCCTGCCGCGATCTACGCGATGCACGCCAGGCGCGGCCCGACGCTCATCTTCAACGGAGCCGCCGACACAGTGGTCAACATGCCGAACACCGGCCCGGCTTTTTTCGACGACCTCAAGCGCCGTTCCGGCGCAAGCTTCGACTATCAGTTCGTCGAAGGCGTCAGCCACCGCCCCTTCTTCGTCACGCGTCCGGTCGCCCTGTGGCTGGAGCGGCGCCTCGACTTCCCGCGCTGGACCGAAGCCGCGATCCAGGCGCTGCCTGAAACACATATCGGCAAGTGGGCTCAGTCCCTCCTTATTGAAATGGATAAAGGCTACATCAGCGAAGATCGCGAGGGTGGCACGATGGCGCTCGGCGCCCGCGTCCCCGCACTCTCCCGCGACCAGTTGAGCGTCTTCACCTCCGGCCAGTGGCAGATCGAGAAGGATCGCCTCACTCACGACGCCTGGCTCCGCCAAGCCCGCAAGCTCACCCCGCAACCATGACCGCCGCCCAGCGCTGGCGGCATCTCCAGGCCGCCACAGAACCGCGACCGTGAGGGAGCGGCTAGAATGTCCCCATGACCCTCCTCCTCCGGTTCGCCCTACTCCCCCTCCTCGCATTCCCCTCCTTCGCCCAGCCCGCCGACCCGGCCTCGATGCAAGCCCTCGTCTCCGAAATGCGCCAGCTTCGCATGGCCGTCGAGCGCGTCGCCTCCGCCGTCACCCGCATCCAGATCACGATGCAGCGGCTCCAGATGCAGGAGCAAAAGGTCGCGCGACTGAGCGACCTGACCTCGCAGGTCCGCAGAGACCTCACTCGCACGTCCTCTGAATCCGCACAACTCGCCGAGGCGCTGCGCAGCTCCGAGTCCCGCCTCGCCCACGAACAGGATCAGGCGCGGCGCAAAGTCCTCGAAGACCAGCTCGGCGCGATGAAGGGCGCCATCGAACGCAACGCCCGCAACGAACAACTCCTCCGCGCTCAAGAGGCCGAGGTCGCGGGCAATCTCCGCGCCGAGCAGGCCAGGCTCGACGACTTGAACGATCGGCTCGCAACCGTCGAGAAGGCTCTCGAATCCCCGGGGACACAGCGATGACCGCACGGCTCTCGATCGCGCTGCTGCTCGCCACGTGCGGCCTTGCCCAGGTCCATCGCTACGGCCGTTTCGAAACGCGCCTCACCGCTTCCCGGGACTACGACGATCCGCTCGCGCTCGAAGTCCGCGTGGAATTCACGGGCCCCGGCGGCGTCCGCGACTCCGCACCCGCCTTCTGGGACGGCGGCCGCGACTGGATCGTTCGCTACATGCCCGAGCGCGCCGGGGAGTGGAAGTATCGCGTGCAGTCGGCCGATGCGGGTCTGGCGCGCGCGGCAGGAGCCTTCAAAGCCGGCGCGTACCGCGGCGACAACGCGCTGTACCGCCACGGCCCGGTCCGCGTCGCCGCCGATCGCCGCCACTTCGAGCACGCCGACGGCACACCCTGGTTCTGGCTCGCCTGCACAGGCTGGAATAGCGCGCTCCAGTCCACGCCCGATGAATGGCGCGACTATCTGAACGACCGCGCCTCGAAGAGATTCACCGCGATCCAGTTCGTGATGACGCAGTGGCGCGCCGGCCGCCGCGACGAGCAGGGCCGCGTCGCCTTCCGTCTCACAGGCGGCCGTCTCGAAATCGATCCCGCATTCTTCCGCCGTATGGATGAACGCTTCGATACCCTCAACAGCCGCGGTCTCGCCGGCGTACCCGTGCTCCTTTGGGCGCTTACTTCGAAGGACAACGAAAGCCCCGGCGCCGCGCTCTCGACGGCGCAAGCCATCGCTCTCGCCCGCTACATGGTCGCGCGCTACGGAGCCCATCACGTGCTCTGGCTGCTCGGCGGCGACGGCGACTACTCCGGCTCCAACCTGGAACGCTGGAAGACCATCGGCCGCGGCGTCTTCCCCGCTTCTCCATCGCGCCGCCCGGTCAGTCTGCATCCAGGAGGAATGCGCAACCCGTGGCGCGATTATCTCGACGAGTCCTGGCTCGACTACTTCGTCTTCCAGAGCGGCCACGGCAGCGACGCGCGCAAATGGAAATGGAACGCGACCGAGGGCGGCGGCGAAGGCTGGAAGTTCGAGCCGCCGCGTCCCGTCCTCGACGGTGAGCCGAATTACGAAGGCCACCTCAGCTACCAAAGCCGCACCGTGATCGACGATGCCGCCGTCCGCCGCGCTGTGTACTACTCGCTGCTGGCCGCGCCGCCCGCCGGCGTCACCTACGGCGCTCACGGCATCTGGTATTGGAGCCGGAAGGCCGAAGTGCCGCTCGATCATCCGCGCACCGGCGTCGCGCTGCCCTGGCGCGAGTGCCTCAATTATCCCGGCGCGCTACAGATGCGCGTGATGCGCGATGTCTTCGATTCCGTCGAATGGTGGAAGCTGCGGCCCGATCGCACGCTGCTCGCCGAAGATCCGCCCGACCCGACTTTCGTCGCCTACCCGATGCCGGCCCGATCCACCGACGGCCGATTCGCGCTCATCTACCTGCCCGCCAATCCCAACGTGCGGCTCAACCTGGCGGGCTTTCGCCGCGCCGTCGCCTCAACGTGGATCGATCCGCGCACCGGCGAGCGCAAACGTGCCGGAGATCTCAAACCGGAAACCGGCGTCGAAGCCCGCGCTCCCGGACCGGGCGACTGGATCCTGCTCCTATCCGTCCGCTAG
>JBOGMR010000912.1:0-2594 GCA_050746825.1 Bryobacteraceae bacterium
GCGCTGGAACGTCTTCTCGTTGGTGATGGCGCTGCACACCAGCGTCGGGCCCATCTTCTCCAGCATTTCTTCCTGTGGGCACTCCACCACGCTCACGAACGGATACATGAACTCGGTGTTCGCCATCGCGGGCGCGGGCGAGGCGCAGTGAATGACGGTCGGGCGCAGATAGCCGCAGCGCTGCTTCTCGACGAGGCGCGGTCCGAACTTCGCGGTGGTGTGTGTGACGCCGCCCTCGTGGAGTTTCGACTCAATTGAATTCCAGATTGCCTTCGCGGCACCCCGGACGGTGAAGGCGGCGAGGCTCGCTTGGGGATCCTCGGGCGGCTTCGGCTCGATGGGTCCAATGCGCTCGGCCAGCGCCTGCGCGATTTCCGTGGTATGCCGCGACGCCCAAATGCCGGAGCAATTGATGCAGCCACGACCGCTGTTGAGGAATACGCTGTCGACCATAATGTCGAGATAACGCTCCCACTGGTCGACCACATCGTCGGCGAGTAGAATCTTGCTGAAGCCGGGCCCATGCACCTGCACGCGCGGATCGCCCTTATAGCGCTCGACGGTCGCGGTGCCGCCGAAGATCATGGTGCGCTTCGACCGCCGCACGACTTCGGCGCCCATGTCGCCGCCGCCTGGATAGATGGCGATCGCTTCGCGCGGCACGCCTGCCTGGTAAAACGCCGCTGCCATCCGGTACGGAGTCCAAGGCTCCTGTGGGCCGGGTTTGAGCAGCAGGCCGATCTGCATGGGAATCACGGGCAGCCACAGCGTGTGCACGCCGGGCGAGTTCGACGGCAGCACCAGGCCCAGCACGGGCGATTGTGCCTGATAGCTCACGGTGACCCCTCGCGACTCAACGCCGAACCCGCGCGTGAGGATTTGCGGATCGAGCCCGCGCGTCAGCGCGTCGAGAATCTGGTCCATATTCGACAACACAAAATGATTCTTCTTCATGTTGCCTTTGCACATGTGCTCTGGCAGGCCCGTGCTGGCGGATTGCTGGCGCGCAAAGTCGTCGGGCGACTGCTCGCCATCGCCCATGGGAAGCGTGGCGTTGAGGTAATAATCGGCCGCCTTCTTCATCATCTTGACCAACTCGGAAACCGGGATTTCAGCCAGCGAGGCGCGCGCGCGCCAGGCATCGCGCATGTCGCGACCGAGCAGGCCTGTGTTGGCCTGGCTCACGCGCGCGAGGGTTTCGCCGGTTAGAAAGTGAGCGACCTCGTCTTGTTCCAGGCTCGTGTACGGCCGGCCCCAACGCAGAATTGGCAGGTTCAGCATGGCTCAGTAGACTCCCACGGTGGTAGTGGCGGCAAGCTGGCGGAACGGGCGCACGCCGCTGACGCCGTCCCACGGATATTGTTCGTATGGCCGCTCGCGCTCACCTTCGTCACGTTCGAGAAACCCCGGGATGAACGTTTCGCGCGTGAGCGTCGTGAGGCGGACGCGGCCTGTTTCGCCGTATCCTACGACGCGGTCGGGATCGTCGAACGATACCACTTCGATCACCGCGCGCGGCTGCGGCGCGTAGTAACTGATCTTGTAGCGCTCTTCCAGCGTGACGGGTTTCGAACAGGCCAGCCCCATCAGGGTGTTGCCGTAAGTCGGCGTGAGGTAAACCTCGGGACCCAGCAGTTCTTCCATCGCGAAGCGCGTGTACTGTGGCGTGAATTCGGTGCCGCCGGCGAAAATGCCCGTGATGCCTGATTTCCGGACGCTCGATCCGCGGTTCTCCAGCTCTTCGGCGAGCGACTCGAGCAGCTTCGGAGTCGTGAACATGCAGCGTATGTCGTGCCCGGCGCCGAGCACCGTAATGGCCTGTTCGATCACGTGCGCCTTGTACGCTTCCAGCTCGTCCATCATGCCCATCTTGATCAGCTTGATCACCCAGCGCGGATCGAGATCGACGCAGAAGCAAATACCGCCGCGATGCTGGCAGAGGTGTTCGACGGCGAGCCGGAGCCGGCGCGGTCCGGAGGGTCCCAGCATCAGCCAGTTGGAGCCGCGCGGGAAGTAGCGGTCGGGCAGCGTCTCGCTGAACATTTCGTAGTCGATGCGGAAATCTTCCATCGCGACGCGGCTTTTCGGGACTCCCGTGGTACCGCCGGTTTCAAAGACGTAGAGCGGCATTCCGGCGCAGCCTTTCGGCACCCAACGGCGCACAGGGCCGCCGCGGAGCCACTCGTCCTCGAACGGCGGGAATCTCCTGAGATCCTCGTAAGTGCGGATTTCCTTGCGAGGGTCCCAGGTGAGCTTCGAGGCGAAGTCCAGCCAGAAGGGGCAGCCGGTGTTCGGATTGAAATGCCATTCGACGATTTCGCGCACGTGCGTGTCGAGGCGCGTTTTGGCTTCCTGGACTTTCGATGACAAGTCGACTCCGGCGACACCGGTCATGGATGGGACTCCTCAGAATGAATGAGTACAAAGACAAGGATAGCGGGTTGGGGCGGGAAGGGACAAGCGACTGAGGGCGGGAGGGGGGGACAGACCAGGATGTCTGTCCGACCCGCTACAGGTAGTTCTAAGTACCTTTCTAGGTGGATACCACGATTGCCATACTAGACGGCTTCAAGCGACCCTGTTAAAAGCGAGTA
>JBOGMR010000913.1:0-4838 GCA_050746825.1 Bryobacteraceae bacterium
GCTATGTACCGCCTCAACGTGGTGGTCAAGGACGTAGTCGGTGGCACCATGAATAACTATGAGATGGCGCTGCACGTGCCGCATCAGGACAACGAAAAGCTGGCGTCGAGCACGCTGATCCTGGCGGACCTGATCGAGAAGGTTCCGACGCGCAGCATCGGCACGGGTCAGTTTGTGATCGGCAGCACCAAAGTGCGGCCGCGCGTGAGTGAAACGTTCCGCCGGGATGAGAAGATGGGCATCTACTTCAAGGCTTACAACTTCGGTCCCGACGAGAAGACGAACAAGCCGAGCGGCAGCGTCGAATACGAAGTGACCAAAAACGGCAGCAACGAGAAGGTGTTCGAGTACACAGAAGAAGTCTCCGCCATCCCGGGCGCTTCCGTTCAACAGGTGACCGTTGAGAAGCTGCTGCCCCTCAGCGGCCTTCAACCCGGCCAGTACACTCTGAAGCTTCGCGTGACCGATAAGGTGAAGAACCAGAGCATCACCCCCACGGCCATTTTTACGGTAAATTAGTAGCGAGGAAAGGGATGCCTCCGACGGTCCGACGCATGAAGGCGGCAAGGCCAGTGCATATGCTGGCCGTTGCGCTGATCTGCTTCGGCGGCGCCGGGCGCCTGGACGCTCAGGTTTCGGTTGCCTCGCCAGCCCGGGAACTTGCCGGAAGAATTCTCGGCGTCGTGAGTAACACCATCGGCGTTCCCCAGATGGGCGCCGCGGTCGTGTTGCTCGATCCGCAGGACCGCATTATCCGGCAGGCTTCCACCGATGAGCGCGGCTCGTTTTCGTTCAGCGACGTGCTCACAGGCGCGTACTCCATGCGCGTCACTCTTGCCAGCTTTCTTCCGGCATTCCGCGGGAACATCCTGGTACAGCCCGGCAGCCGGCAAGTCATCAACATCAGCTTATCCGGCTTACTGACGTCGATCGACCTGGTGTATCCGGCGCCTGAAAAACGCGCGGTAATGAACGACGACTGGAAGTGGGTGCTGCGCACGTCGAGCGCAACGCGCCCGGTGGTGCGTTTTCTTCCGGCGTGGAATCCGCGCTCCACCCAGCGGACGGCGCAGAACATCTTCTCGGACACGCGCGGTCTGGTGAAGGTGTCGGCGGGAGACGGCGGACGATCGAGTTCTCTTGGCTACGAATCGGATTTGGGGACGGCATTTGCGGTGGCGACGTCGCTGTTCGGACGAAATCAGCTTCAGGTCAGCGGCAACTTCGGTTTATCGTCGCAGACGCGCATGCCGTCGGCTGGTTTTAGGACAACGTATTCGAGAGACGGACCAGGAGTCAATCCGGAAGTAACGCTCACGATGCGCCAGCTCTACGTTCCAGGTCGTGTCGGGGCGGCGCTGACCAGCCAGGCCTACGAATCGAGCGTTCCCGTGCTCCGCACGATGTCTCTCAGCTTCGAGGATGCAGTGCATCTTTCCGATGCGCTCCGCTTCGATTACGGCTTCTCGCTGGATTCGGTGACTTTCTTCGACCGGCTGAATTACGCGAGCCCCTACGGACGGCTGATCTATTCGCTGTCGAAGGGCGAGACGCTGCAGGTAGGGTATTCGTCGGGCGCGCCTCGCACTGATCTTTCTTCGGGCACGGGCGAAGGCTCCCGTCATGCTGCGCTCCAGAGCGAAGTGAACGCGCTGGCCCTTTTCCCGCGCGTTTCGCTGCTCGGCGGGCGAGCCAAGGTGCAGCGTTCCGAGAACTATGAGGTCGGGTACACGCGCGTGATGGGCAGCCGCACGCTGCGCGCCGCCGCGTATAAGGAAGAAACTTCGAACACGGCGCTCACGATGGCGGGCGCCGGCGGATTGTATTCGAGCGCTGATGCGCTTCCGGATTTATTCTCGAACAGCGCGATTTTCAATGCGGGAAATTATCAGAGCCTCGGCTACATGGCGTCGCTGACCCAGGACGTGAGCGACCGGCTGCACATAACGCTGCTCTACGGATCCGGTGGCGCGCTCGTCGCGCGAGGCTATGAGCTGACGACCGGTAATCCCGACGAGCTTCGCGCCATGATCCGCCGAGGCCGCCGCCGCGGTGTTGCCACGGAGGTGGCTGGAACCGCGCCCCTCACCGCAACGCAATTCGTCGCCAGCTATCAGTGGTCGGACCGCCAATCGGCAACCCCCACGCATTTCTATGTGACTCAAGGGATGCGAGCCGAGGCGGGTCTGAACGTGTACTTGCGCCAACCGATCCCGGCGTTCACAGGCCTGCCGGTACGCCTCGAAGCCTCAGCCGATCTTCGCAATCTCCTGGCGGAGGGCTATCTTCCGTTCTCGACCATTGATGGCCGCAGTCTTTATCTCATGCATACGCCGCGCAGTTTCCGCGGCGGCCTGAGCTTCATCTTCTGAGCCCCGCCGTCACGCGTTACTGAACTATGGTCACACGCGAACGCGCCTGGGATATCCTTTGCGAATACACAAAGTCCGGGAGCTTGCGCAAACATGCGCTGTCGGTCGAAGCCTGTGTTGCCGCCTATGCGCGCAAGTTCGGCGAGGATGAGCCCAAGTGGCGCGTCACCGCCCTGCTGCATGATTTCGACTATGAGATCCACCCCGAGGGTCCCGCGCACCCGATGGAAGGCGAGCCGATTCTTGCCGGGTTGGGAATCGAGCCCGACATCCGCCGCGCCATCCTGTCGCACGCCAATTACAGCGGCGTGCCTCGCGAGTCGGCGCTCGAGAAGACGCTGTTCGCCTGCGATGAACTCGCCGGTTTCCTGACTGCGGTATCGCTCGTCAAACCAAGCCGTAGCATGACCGAGGTCGACGTTCGGTCCGTCAGGAAAAAGATGAAGGACAAGGCCTTCGCGCGCTCTGTAAACCGCGACGACATCGTGAACGGCGCGAGCGGCCTCGGCGTGGATCTCGACGAGCACATCGCGTTTTGCATCGAGGCGCTCAAAGCCGCGGAAGCCTCCCCGTAAACGTGGAGTGCGGTCTGGAAAGTGCCCGCGCAACACTACGGCTTGGCGACTTTCCGCCCTACCCGCTTCATCACGTCGCGCACGGCTGCCATCACGCGCTCTTCCACTTCTTCGTTGTAGGGGCCCGGCTGGCCATAGTAGATCATGCTGTCCGCGGCTTCGTACCCGCCTTCCTTCAAAACGCGAAGAGACGGAATGTAGGACATCACGTCGTTCGTGTAGCCCGCGACAATGATTCTCTTCGAGCCATACTCCTTCTTTACCCGCAGCGCGTAGTCGACCACTACCTCGCCGCCCAACGTCAGCAGCGTGAGGCTGTTGCCGAACGCAATGGCCTGCACGGGATACGTCAACTGGCGAATTGGACTACCTGCGTCATAGGTCCGCAGCATCTCTCGGGCGTGCCGAACGCGAAACACGTTCGTCTCCTTAAGACGCGCTTCGAATGTCGCGCGCGTATGCGGAGCGAACTGTAGATCCGTCGCACGGAATGCCGCGCGGATCGGGCCGCGAACGCGTTCGAGCCTGGCGCTCACCACGCGCCCGACCTCGCCGGCGAGCGTCTCCCCATGACGTTCGGCATCGGCGAGCGTGCTGCGCGGATTCGGATTCTGGTCGGCGCCGCACAGCATCATAAACATCGCGGTCGCTCCCGGATGGGCCTTTTCCAGTGCATACTGCGCGAACCCGGAGTAGTCGCCGCTCAGTTTGTAAAATTCGCCGGTCAAGGTTGTGTTGTGGCACGCGTACCCGAACAGTACGGCACGCAGCTTACCGTCGGGAGAGGCGACCCGCAGCACCGGGACGTCGTAGTCGGAAGGTCCTTTCGGGTTGAGGCCGATGCGCATGCCCTTGGCTGTGTTTTCGCGGCGATTCATAGCGAACTGAACCGCGCCGTTGCCGAACGTCAGGTTTGCCGGCGACAGATCCTTGAGAGCGGCAGCCACCAGGGACACCAGATCGTCGGTCAGCTTGCGGCTGTATTCATCCACCGTGGCGCGATCGTCCGGCTTCAGCTCGAACATGATTTCAAGGTTCGCGCGAATCAGCGGGCCTGTGTGGGTGTGGGACGAATTCAGCACCAGGCGCGACCGGTCCAGGCCGTGTTCTTTCGCAACGCGCGCGGCGACAACGTCGGAGAGCGGCTTCGGCAGCCCGATCAGGTCCGTGGTGACCAGCACCACGCGGTTGCCCCGTGGATCCTCGACGGCCAGAGCCTTCGCCCACAGCTCGTGCACCTTGCCGTCCGAAGCGTGTGTGCGATTCGCGTATCCCGACAAATAGATCGGTTTCGCAGGCGTGATGCCGGTACGCGCAAGTCCTGCCTTAAAATCCGCCGCCCATAGCGGAAAAATCGCGGCCATGCTGAGAATTATTTGTTTACACATACTTTGAAACCCGAACTCGTAAAGGGTAGTATATAGCTGTAAGATCGAGCAGCGAGGGGGTGAACATGAGGTTGTCGTCCTCGACTTTCCCTATGCTGGCGTTTTCGCTTCTTGCGCCGGCCCTGTTGACGGCTCAATCCAAAACCACCGCGGATCTCAGCGGCACGGTGAGAGATGCTTCCGAAGCTCTCGTTCCCGACACCAAAATTACCGTCACCAATCCGGAGACGGGACTGGTGCGCGAAACCCGCAGCGATGCGGAGGGCCACTACCGCGTGGTTCTGCTTCCGCCGGGCACTTATGAAATCCGCGCTGAGAAACAGGGGTTTTCGACCCAGAACATCAGGGGTATCGGCCTGACCGTGGGACAGACCGCCACGATCAATGTTCTGCTCGCCGTCGGCCCGAGCACACAGATCGTGGATATCACGACCGAGACGCCGTTGATCGAGAGTGAGCGGGCGCAGCAGGCCAACACGATCGGACAGCTCGAGGTGCGCAAC